>JAGAAF010000004.1 GCA_017615435.1 Bacteroidales bacterium | reverse complement strand
GCAGTTCGCGCGGTTCGGGCTCGCCGGGCACCTTCGATGCCACGAGCTTCAGTACCTCATCCACGCGGTCGCCGAAACCGAGTTCGCGGGCCGCATCCATATGCTGGACGACCACATCGTCGTGAACGGCCACGTTGCCGGAAGTCTCGTAGGCCACGTGGACATTGTGTCCCTGATGCGCCAGACGGATGAACGTACCGCCCATCGAGATCACATCGTCGTCCGGGTGAGGCGAGAAGATCAGAACGGTCTTCGGGAACGGCTTCGAAGCCACGGGACGGGTTGAATCGTCTGCGTTGGGCTTGCCGCCCGGCCAACCGGAAATAGTGTGCTGGAGGTCGTTGAACACCTTGATGTTGATCTGGTCATACGGGCCAAACTTCTCCACGAGCTCGCCGAGGGAATTCTGCAGGTAGTCCTGATAGGACAGCTTCAGGATAGGCTTCTGAAGTTTGTCGCAGAGCCAGATGACAGCCTTGCGGACGAACTTCGGAGTCCACTCGCACGGACCGATGCACCAGGGAGCGACCATCCTCGTCAAGTTAGCGCCGGAGTTCTCGTCCACATAGAGCTTGACGTTTTCGTGCATCTGGAAGAACGAAGCCGGATAATCGGGGTCGATCTTCTTCTCCACTATCTTCTGCACCATCTCCGCCTTATCCTCGCCCCAAGCCATAAGAATAACCTTGGAAGCGGACATCATAGTCGCGATACCCATCGTAATGGCCTGCGAAGGAGTGTGCAGGATATCGCCGTTGAAGTTGGAAGCCTGACGCTTGCGCGACTGGTAAGGCAGCAGGACCACACGGGTGCGGCTGTTGCGGTCGGTCCACGACTCGTTGAATGCGACCTGACCCTTCTCGCCCACGCCAATCACAAGCAGATCCAGTCCGCGGGCAGCCTTGTCGAACTTAGCGCAGTAGTCGGAAATCTTATCCTCCGGAATGCTGCCGTCCGGGATATGGATATTCTCCTCCTTTATGTCGATATGGTCCAGGAGTTCCGCGCGCAGACGGTTGTTGCGGCTCTGCGCGGCATCCGGAGCGACCGGATAGTACTCGTCCACGGAGAACACTTCAACATTCGCGAATGAAACCTCCCCGTTCGCGCAGGCCCTCTTGAGGTCGTTGTAGAGAGGAAGCGGAGAATTGCCGGTGGTGAGACCGAGCTTGAAAAGGGGCTTCGCCGCTGTGGGCTTGAAAGCCTTGATAGCTTTGATCACTTCGTCGGCCACCATCTGGCTGGCCTCGTAAGGAGTGTCGAGGATTTCGGTGAAAATTCTTTCTTTACTGTGAAGGATGTCTTTCGGAAGACCTTTCTCGATCAGGCCACCGTCCTTGGGTAGTGAAAAGTGTTTCATTATTTAAAATTCTTACCTGCTTTGAGTTCCTTAACTTTCATTTCTTTGAGAAGGTCGCGAAGATCTTCGGGGCGGTTGGTGGTGATGTAGTCCACACCGGTCTCGATCATCTTTCGCATATCTTCCTTCTTGTCCACTGTCCACACGTTCACGCTCATACCGTGGCTGCGGGCCTTGGTGTACCAGTCGGCCTTCTGGTAAAGAGTGCCGAAATAGGTATCGACTCCGTTCACCCCGTTCGCAAAGAACACGTCCGGGTCGTTGTCGGAGCCCAGATACTGGACGATGAAGCCGGGGCACTTCTGCACGAACAGCTTGCACTCGTTCATAGAGAACGAAATGAAAATAACCTGCTTCGGATCGAACAGACCAGCCGCTTTGAGGGCCTCGATGCTCTTGTCCACAGCGAGCTCCTCATACTCCTCGAGATGGGGCTTAAGTTCAAACACCAGACGGCACTTCTTGTTCTTCTTGAACTGCTTCAAATACTGGGCAAGGGTGGGGATCTTCTCGCCGTTGGGCAGTTTCACATCGGCAAACTCTGCCGCATCGTGCTCGATGAACTTCATTCCATAGACGGCATCGTCGTGGAACACCATCATCTCTCCGTCCCTGGTCATATTCACGTCGAACTCGCTGCCCCAGAAACCGGCATTCTGCGCAGCCTTCAGGGAAGCGATGGAGTTGTGGGAATTGCCGCCCGCCTCGCACTGCCAGTAGCCGCGGTGCGCGACGATGGCAACCTGCCTCTTCTTGGCGGAAAGCGGCAGCACGCAAAGGATAGCCAGAGCGCAAATAATAATCTTCTTCATATGGCTAGAGTTTTTCAGCTGCCTCCACAGCCTTGAAATACTTGTAGGAATTCACCTTCAGTTCGCCCACCGAGGCCTCGTCGGCCACGATGATACCGTTTTCGTGGGTCTGCAGAGCAGAGACGGTGCACATATGGCTGTAAGGTCCCTCGACAGCGTCCTTGATAGCGCGGGCCTTCTTCGGTCCGAACGCCAGGATAACGACCTCGCGCGCGCCGGTAACGGTAGCGACGCCCACTGAGAGCGCCTGCTTCGGCACCAGGTTCATATCGCCTCCGAAGAAGCGGCTGTTCACGATGCGGGTGTCTTCGGTCAGAGTGACCACGCGGGTGTGCGAAGAAAGCGGAGAGAACGGCTCGTTGAAAGCGATGTGGCCGTCTTCGCCTATGCCTCCGAGGAAGAGGTCGAAGCCTCCCGCGGCCGCGATGGCCTTCTCATAAGCAGCGCACTCTGCGTCGAGGTCGGGAGCGTTGCCGTTGAGAATATGGATGTTCTCCGCGGGCTCGTCGATCTGGTCGAACAGATACTTGTGCATAAATGAATGGTAGCTCTCCGGATGATTCTCCGGCAGTCCGACATATTCGTCCATATTGAACGAAATGACGTTCTTGAACGAAACCTCTCCCGCCTTCACCATCCTGATGAGTTCGGCGTAGGTCTCGATAGGAGTAGAACCCGTGCAAAGGCCGATTACGAACGGCTCGTCGGTGCGCGCCTTCTTCTCGTTGATCTTTGCCGCGATGTGGTGGGCCGCCCAGAGCGAGCCCTCTTTGCTTGACTGTTTGATAATTACCTTCATAGCCTATTTGTTTTTGTATGATAATCTGAGCGAATGGATCACCGCCGTATCGGTGTCGATGTCCATATTGATATTCTCTTCCAGGTATTTCAGTTCGAACGAATGCTCGCCCGACGTGAGGTCCACCTTGACGCTGTTGGTCCAGCCCTTCTCTTCCCAGTCGGTTCCCCTCTGCGGCATCACGATCGCATCCACCTTCTTACCGTCGATGTAGAGCGTACGCGTGGCGCACTTCTGGTGAGTGGTGAGGTCGCCGTTGCCGTTGGAGTAGCTGAAGTCGAGCCAGTAGGTGCCTGTGTTCGGAGCGATGAGGACAACCTTCAACTGCGAGTTCTTGCGCGATCCGAGGGTCGCGTTGCAAGGGATCTCTATGTCGATGAGACCTACCCTGACAGGCTCGCTGATGAAGGAATGCGTGCCTCCGATGGTCCTTGCTATCACCACGTATTCGCCGGGTTCGCCAGCATCGAACGTGGTCTCGCGGGTCTCCGCCACCTTCACTCCGTCCAGCAGGACGTTGTAGCTCTCCGCACCTTCGACCGGGGCCCACGTGAGGGTGCTGCCTTCGCAGCGCACGCGCGGGAAGTCGATGTCGAACTGCACCGGCAGCACGGTCACCTTGTCGGGAGCGGCGTAGTAGTCGCTGCCCATCACGATCTGAACGCTATGCTCGCCCGTGAGCGTGTTCGGCACGAACGGATCTGCGTCCTGACCGTCGAGTTTGAAGCTGCGGATGATCGTACCCTCGCCGATTACGCTGACATTGAGCGTCATCCCGCGGTACTTCAGGCCGCTGAGCGAGCGGGCTCCCTCCATCGAAGCGGGCACTGCCGGCGCGAACCTGATACCGTTCGGTTCGTAGGTGATACCGAGCAGCGCGCTGCGGGTCAGGCCTATGTAACCGGCTATGCTCCACAGCTGGCGCGGCGAATCCAGCGCCGTGCGAATGCTGCCGTCCGTGGCGACCATATTCTCCATATTCGAGCCGAAGACGGCGGCGGCGCGGGCGTTCGAGCCCAGGGCGTGGAGCAACGCGGCGCGGTTGCCCGCCTTGGCCGCCGCCTGTCCGTAGAAGGACGTGACGAAGGGCCATATGCCGTTGTTGTGGTAAGCGCTGTCGCGCGCGGCGATCTGGGGCGAGAAGACTGCCGGGCCGTAAGGCGCCACCGGCATCTTCTCCATTATCGCCGCGGCCTTGCGCTCGTCAGCTATGCCCCAAAGGATGCAGAGCGCTTCGCCGAGAGTCTCGCTGCGAGGACTGAGGACGCGCGAATTTCGGCCGTAGATATACTGGGCATAATAGCCCTTGTCCTCCATCCAGAGGCGGGTGTTGATAGCTTCCTTGAGCTGTTCGGCCTGGGCTGCGAACTTCTTCGCATCACTCTTGTGGTTCAGCTTTTCGCCCATCTTCGCCAGAACGTCGAGCGCACGGTAGAAGACTGCGTTCGTGCCGAGGCATTCGCTCTCGGCTATGTCCACGGGCTGCATCCAGCTCGGATAGCTCTGCTGGCGCCAGTCGATGAACGACGATTCGCCGCGGTAGAGGCCGGTGACGGGATTGAAGGCCGTCACCCGGTCAGCCTCAAGGCTGCGGCGAATGATGTGGTAGACCTGCTTGAGCCAGGCGTCGCTGCCAGTCTCGAGGTAGATTTCCCACGCGGCTGCGGCCCAGACCTCACGGTCGGTGCTGCACGGCCACGATCCGCCGGTGCCAGTATCCTGAATGATGCGGTTCTTCTTGTCTACCTTCCTGAGCAGACAGGCCTTCATTCCATCCGGATCCACGTGGGCCAGCGAGAGGATGGCGCTGTAGGACATATCGCGTGTCCACACGCCCGCCCAGTACTGGCCGGTACGGTAGGTTCCGTCCTTCTCCTTGTCGAGGGTCAGCTCGTGAATCGCGAGGTTATAGAGATAGGTCTCAAGGCGGCTTGCACCCACATAAGTGCCGTATTCCGGATGCTTCTGAATCGTCTGCGCCTTCGCTTCAACCGGGCCCTCAACGATATTGTCGGAGTTCCAGGTGTAAGCGTCCGTCTTGTAAATCAGGCGGGAGTTGTTCCACTTCGACACATTGCCGAAGCGGTCCGTTACGGTTATCTCTATGTATGAATCCGCACTTTCGGGAGTTGCGCTGAAGAGGTGCACGGAGTTGGCTGCATCCAGATACTTCCACTTGTATTCCTTCTCGCAGCGGTCCTGAATGTCCTTCTGGATGGCGCGGTCGTGACCGGTATAGCGTTCCATCGCGCCCCTCGGCATACCGTTCTCGCTCCATTCCACTTTCCACTTCGAGTCGTAGTTCCACACGTTGGCAACTATGCATTCCGGCTTTTCGGGATCTTCACCCACACGGTAGGCGCTGAACTGGCAGGTCTTCGGCATACCCACCGGTTTGAAGTACCATTTAAGGTCGGAACCGTCCACTTCGTAGACGTAGTAGCCCCACGGCACTCCGTCGGAGGCCATCATCGCCTGCCAGAAGAGACCGCTCAGCGGAGCGTGGTTGTGCTCCATAAGGTTAGGGGCGATCTCATAGTTCTCTGCGAAGTGCTTATGCGCAGAGCAGATGTGCGCGTTGTAGGGCTTCAGGATGTCGTAAAGGGCCTGGCGGTTGGTAAGGATGTCGTTGAAACGTTCGTCTTTCCATCTGCCCTCGACGGCCTCCCAGCTGTAGGTGGGGATGTGAGAGAACAGGACCACCAGACTGCCTTCCGGCACGTCCGCGAGGTCGCGCTTGATCCACTCCAGCTGATGCTTCCCGATGTAACCGATATAGTGGCGGACGTAATTGAACACGTCGTCCATCACTATGTAGTGCACCTTGCCCTTGTCGAACGAGTAATATGTCGGGCCGAAAAGGTCGGTATACAGTTTCTTGGAGTCCTCATCGGTCTGCGTATCGCCTTTGTAGTCGTGGTTGCCCATCAGGGTGAAGAACGGGAATCCTGTTTCAGCAGTGGCCTTCTGAATGTCAAGAGTCATTCCGCTCCACCAGTCGCCGGCTATGTCGCCGCAGGAGACACCGAAAGCGGGCACGCCCGCTTCGTCGGCCACCTGCGCCGCGTCCGCCGCCGCCTGCTTCACATATTCTATCTCCTGCTCCTCATAGACCTGCACATCCGCCCATACCACGAACATATGGCGGGTTTCATCGGCGCCGGTACGCACGAGGTTGAAGTCCGCAGTCTGGCCCTTTCCTTCGCGAACGAGCTCACGGTAGAACAGAGGGGCCGAGTGCCATTCCGGCGCCTCAAAGCCTGCAGGGATAGTGAGGTAAACGAACCGGGCGTCGTCGTGGGCGTCGATTTCGTACGCGCCGGCCTCGTCCGTGCGGACGAACTTGTAACCGTCGGTTACCTTCACGTCCGGGACGGGCTTGCCGGCCTGGTCATAGACGTGGCCGCTCACCACGAACGTGGAAGCGAAGAGATTCGCGCCCAGAAGCAGCGCAAACAGACTGAAAAATATTTTTTTCATCATTTTTTAACGAATTCTGCGACCCATCCGCCGCCCTTTGCCATCACCACTGGAAGCTGGTCCCCTGCAGTGACGGTAACAGTTTCTATTTTATAGTCCTCGGCCCAGACGTCGGCATTGACGCCGTCTTTGTGGATGCGGGCTTCCCACTGCCCGCCGCCGAGGAATGAAGTGTCAAGCGTAAGTTCACGTCCGCTCCAGTTGGTAAGGCCAGCCGAGTACCAGCGGCCGTCGGAAGTCTTGCGGGACATCAGCAGATACTCCCCTGCTTCGGCCTCCTGAGCGACGGTCTCCTCCCAAATCGTGGGGAT
The DNA here is from genome assembly GCA_017615435.1 of Bacteroidales bacterium. The sequence continues at coordinate 31,569 of JAGAAF010000004.1, read as the reverse complement.
CTGCGCCAGATACTCCGTGTATTCAGGAGCCTGATAGTACTTGGACGGAGTGTCGCAGAGCATCATAAGCGGACTCTCATAGGAAACGAAGAGCGCCACCTGATGCGAACGGGTTCCCTGGCTCATCGGGTGATACCAAAGCGGGCTGTAATCATCCTTGGTTGCATTGTTCACCGCGCCCGGGGTGTAGTCCATAGGGCCGGCTACCATACGGGTAAACGGCAGGACCATATCGTGGTCCGGCGAGATGTCGGCGGAGTCCTTGTCGTGCTCCATACCGTGAACACCCTCGAAGGTCATCGCATTCGGGTACTTTCTCTGCAGGCCGGCGGGCTTGTACGCGCCGTGGTAGTCAACCAAAAGTTTACGCTTTGCGCACTCCCTGGCGACACGCTCGTAGAAGTTTACCATATTCTGGTCCTGCATCTGCATAAAGTCCACCTTTATGCCGGCAACTCCCCAGCCAGCATACACGTCCAATATGTTCTCGAGGTCCCGCATCATCGGAGTCCACAAAGTCCAGAGTACCACTCCCACACCTTTCGACTTTCCGTAATCGATAAGCGCCTGAAGGTCGAGGTCGGGTTTCGCCTCAACGATATTAAGGGTCGAAGCCGACCAACCCTCATCCAGCAGGATGTACTCCAGGCCATACTTTGCCGCGAAATCGATGAAATACTTGTAAGTGTCCGTATTAACTCCAGCCTTGAAGTCCACTCCGAACACGTTGATTGCCGACCACCATTCCCAACTGATTTTGCCGGGTTTAAGCCAGCTCCAGTCGCCCGGTTCCTCGGGCGAAGCGAGCTGCCACGCGAGGGTGTTTTCCAGCAAGTCGCGGTCTGAACCCACGCAGAGTATCCTCCACGGGTATGCGCGGGCGCCCTGGGTGCGGGCGATGCAATCGGCGAGCATCGTCACCGTCACGTCACGATCGGTGCGCATCTCGCACCCGTCGATGACGTGCGGGAACTCCGCCGCCAGCACCCCTCCGCCCGCGCTCCGAAGCATCATATTCGGGTAGTCCAGCAGGTCCGTTTCCGTGATGACCACCCTGATGCCCTCGGGCGTCTTCACGCTCATAGGCAGGAAGGAATAAGTATCGGTTCCCACCTCGTCGAGCACCTTCTCCTTGAAGAAAGCCTCGCAGTGTGTGATATAATCTGGATTCTTCTCGTTAGCCCAATAAACTTTCGAGCCGGAAGGCAGCCTCCACTCGGAAGTCTCGCCAAGAACCTCTATACCTCCTTCGAAACCGGTCGCGAAGCGGTAGGCCGCACCGTTGTCATAGGCCCTGAACACCACATACCAGCCGCCCCTCATACGGAGGGTCATCTCGTTGCAGCGGTCGCGCACCTCGCGGAACTTGGTGGGCACGACGGCCGTGAGCTTCTGATCGATCTCCCTGCGGGCAAGCTTGACCACCTTCGAACCGGGACCCAGCCTGCCGTGGTCCTTCACGTCAAGGGCAATCTCGCTCGGGTCCATAACCGTGGCACCGCTCTTCTGGACGCTCCATACGAGCTTCGGCCCGTCGCTGACCTTGATCTTCAGCGTCCCGTCCGGTGAAGAGAGTACATAATCCCTCGCTCCCAGGCTGAACGTCGCGAGCGCGCAGAGTACTATGACCGATAAGAGCCTTCTCATTTCTTTATGAATCTGATTGCCGTTCCGCCCGAAGTCGCAAGTTTAAGTTCAAGCACATCCTTCGCGCTGACTTCCCTCTCGGTGTAATCCACCGCCGTGGGGTTGTCCTCATACGAAGCGTCAGCCGCGTCCGAATAGATCTGCGCCAGCCACTTGCCCTTTCCGAGGAAAGTGAGCGGCACGCTGAGTTCGCGTGCGTTCTCGTCCGTAATCGCGCCGAGGAACCAATCGGTGCCACCGCGCTCCTGGCGTGCGGTTATGATGTAATCGCCGATTACCGCGTCTATTACCTTCGTCTGCTCCCAGTCGGTCGGGACATCGCGTATGAAATCGAACGCTTTCACGCCCTCATAGGCCGACGGGTCGTCGTTGGCCATCTGCAGCGGACTGTAGATAACCACGTATTCGGCAAGCTGCTTGGCAATCGTTGTGCGCGTGCGGCACTGCGGGTTCACCGGGTTCGAGAAGTCGAACGTGCCGAAGGTAAAGTCCATAGGGCCGGCGAGGCCGCGAAGGAACGGTGCGACCGTCGTGTGCTCGGGGGTGTTGCCGCCGTCCACTTCCCACGCATCGTGCTCCTGCCCGCGTATGGCTTCGCCCGTCATTAGGTTCGGCCACGTGCGGCAGACGCCGGTGGGGATGCACGGCTCGTGCTCGTCGATGCAGATCTGATACTCGGCCGCCTTTTCCACTATTTCGTGGAGCTTGTTCACGCCGTACTGTCCGTCGTGGGCTTCGATGCCGTCCATCAGTTCGTTGACGTTACCGGTCTTGACATAATGCATACCATAGCTCTGGTAGAGCGAGTAGGCATCGTCAATCTGGGCGAAGTAGTTCTGAGTGTCGGCGGCGGTTTCGTTGTGGATTATCATCTGGACGCCCTTGCTCGCCGCATATTTCATAATGGCGTCGAAGTCATAGTCCGGATAGGCCTGCGTGAAACTGAAGTTGTGGTTCTTCATCCAGTCGCCGTTCCATCCGAGGTTCCAGCCCTCCACCAGCACTCCGCTGAAGTTGTTCGCCGCAGCGAAATCGATATACTGCTTCGTGCGCTCGGTTGTGGCGCCGTGGCCCTCCGGGTTAAGCGGATCGTAGTACCAGGTGTAAAGGAACTTGTGAAGTATCCACCAGATTCCTATGTATTTACCGGGCTTGATCCAGGAGGTATCTTCTATCTTGCACGGCTCGTTGAGGTTGAGCATCAGTCGCGATTCAATCAGCCCGCCGGTGCGGTCGGTGACTATCATAGTGCGCCAGGGGGTTGTCCTGGTTTTGCCCACATAGACTGCCGTGCCGTCAGACCAGGGCACCAGAGTCGCCTTCAGCGCGCTCTTGCTCTCGGGCACGAGGTTCATCTTCGAGAAGTCCAGCAGCGCCGCTTCGTGGATGGTGTAGAAACGGCCATCCGCGCCCTCGATGGTGAACGGCGTGTGCGCGCAGTCGATTTCGTTGAAGGCGGTATGGTTGCCATAGGACTCATAGTAAGGGATGCTTTCCGGAAGCCACCACGCTTTGTGGTCGTCACGAGTGAAACGGAACTCGGTAAGTTCGTCCCTGATGGCGATATTGCCGAGGCTCTCCGGGAATATGTAACGGAAGCCGAAGCCGTCGTCAAACACGCGCACCTCCACATCCAGCCAGGCAGTGTGGAACACTGCTCCGTTGTGCTTGTCTTTGATGACACGCTGTTCTCCCCAGACGGTTTCCCATTTTTCATCGACCTTTGTGCGGGTGATGTCCAGGACTTCGGTACGGGTGCCAAGCACATTGCCTCCCATCAGCTCGAAGCCGAGTCGGGAATTTGCGATGATGGTATCGTTGTCTTTGACGACATTGTAGCAGAGGTTCCCATCCACCGCGTCTACGGTCACTTTCAGGCTGCCGTCGGGAGAGGTGACGGTGTTGCCCGTCTCGACCGGGGCGCAGGCGCCGAGCGCCGCAAACGTTATGATTGCTATGATGATTCTTTTCATACTATCTGATATGTGCCCAATGGCATTCGAAATCCCAAATATCCCTGTCGAACTGAAGGGCCCTGCCTTCGACGCCCTCGGCGCTGCCCTGCGCGGTAGTGCCCACATAACCGGTGCTCTTCGGATTCACGAAGGGCTCGCCGGCGTCGAAGGCAGCCAGCACGGCGTCGAAGAACATTCTCCAGCGGACTTTGTAGTAAGTCTCCACCAGGCCGTCCCAGTCGCGGTTGGCATAGTCTGAGAGGTGGAACGAATCGCCCCAGACGCTTATGAGGGTGCGGGCGTTCATTTCGTAGTAATCCTTCTCCGGAAGGGTCTTGCCCCAGCTGCGCGCATCATTGATCCAGTCGCAGAGCGCGAACTCACGGCGAGTCTTCAGCACCGCGGCGAGTTCGTCGCACAGTCCGAGGAACTCCTCGGAGGCTGCTACCATCGCCGCGCGATCGCCCTGCTGATAGGCCTGCGTGAACTTGTCGCGAACTGCGAGGGCTTTGTTGTCTATAACTTGCCTTCTTGCATTTGCAAGGTCGAACTTGAAGTAGTCCGACGAGCCATTGACGGTCTCGAGTATTGCCAATGCTTCCTCCAGATCCTTGGGATCATAGCCCCTGTTGAACAGGGTTGTCCAATGCCAGAAGCCCTCAAGGTTGGGATGGGCGCAGATTATGCTCGAGCTGGAAGTCTTCGAATGGGTGACGCTGACCTTGTCCGCGTGCATATGCCAGTACTGTCTGAATGCGGGGTCGGAATAGCCCAAATGTCTGTCGGCGACGTTGTCTATGTATTCGTCCACCGGCATAGCGTTGCTCCAGGCCTGCTGAAGCACGGCTTCATAGACCGGCTCATTCACGCCGAAACCTTCCAGCGTGCTGCCGAGCCCCACGAAGCCGGGGCCGGCATTCGCCTTCGTTTCGGCGAGCCATTCTGCATTCTGATGATAATCGCCTTCGATTCCGGTCATACCGCCGAAGTTGCCCAGGTAGCACCATATGAACGGCTGGCCGTAGAAGCTCTCCGTGCGCTTCCAGATCTGGGTCGCATCGCAGAAATAGTCCAGGATTATCATCCTGCCCTGAGGCACGGCGGTGAGATAGGCCTTGATGTTTTCGTCGCTCCAGTGCTGCTGGTCGGCCCAGAAGAGCCAGCCCATCTGCAGCCAGACCGCGTCGGGGTCGACCGCCGTCATAGAATCGAAGATGCCCTTCGAGATTTTGGCGAGGGTCTCTGGATCCCAGAACGGAGCGTCCACCTCGTTGAACGGGTCCACGCCATAAATGTGGTCCGTTCCGTACATTTTCGTCTGCTCTTCAAGGAAGTCCTTTTGAATTCGCGCATATATGGGATCCATAGGGCTAAGGAAGGTGCAGCGGTATTTGTCTGCAAAGCCGCCCCAGTAGCTCACGCGGAAAGTGTCGATCTTTTCGGGGGTGACTTCAGCCAGTTCGGCGGGAACGTGTCCGGCAAAGGCGGGCAGCACGGGCGTCATATTAAGGGCCCGCTCCCGCTTAAGGATCTTCTTCTGCAGCTTCGCCTGACCGTCGATCCATCCCTGCGGCAGCGGCCCCTGCCATCTGTCCAGGTTGCACATCCTCTGCCACGGCAGGTGCGCCGGGCCCACGAAGAATGATTTGATCTGCTCGTCGCTCAGGCCATACTTGCGCCACACTTTCTGCCACACCGCTTCCTGACCTGTAATCGCGAGCGGCATATTCACTCCGTTCAGCGCCATCCAGTCGATGAACCTCTCCCACTGCTCCCATTTCCACCACGCCATCGTGTAGCCAAACGTGCAATAGTTAAGGAAGAACCTGTCCGGGACTTCTGCTTCTGCCTTGACTGTCGCCGCGATTTCCGGAAGCGTTTCCGGGAGTTCGATAGGATTGAAATGGTACCAGCTGACGTTGGTAAGGCAGTACTCCTGAAGATATCTGTTGAGTCCGACCGCCATCGAATTGGCGTTATTTCCCCTGATCAGGATCTTTGAACCTTTCTGACTAAGTTCATATTCATCCTTATCGGATGCAATCTGCTCGAAAACTATCGATTTGGCCTGCGGTCCAAGTATGCGGCCCGCCAGCGCGGCGGCCGTCTTCTCATCTGCCGTACGGCACGACACAAGCGCCCCGGCCAGGGCGATTATCAGGGTAAGTTTCAGTATCTTCATCCAACTCTGCGGTTTAGTCCTCTAATTTACGAAGAAAAAAGGATAGTTTATTTCTTCATATGCTTTTTGATGTGCGGGAGGAGCCATTCGGCGTAGCGCATCATTCCGAGGTCGGTGAAATGGGTGCTCTCCACGAAGGGCTCGTTGTCGTGGCCGACCATATCATCGGACTTGACATACCAGATGTTCTTCTCGCCCTGTTTCTTGAGTTTTTTGAACAGTGCGCGCTGAGCCGCGTTCTTCTTGTCGACGTCACCCCTGATGAAGCTATCCCACTCATAGTGTGAGAAGTGAGGATCTTCCAGGAAAAGGATCGGGACATCCGGATGGGCGTCGCGAACTATGCGATAAAACTTCTCGCCTTCTTCTCCGCTGATCAGATAGTCCCAGGCGTTGGGCACATAATCGAAAACGATAAGAGCGGGGTCTTTAACTGCAGCAATCAGCTCAGCTATTTCGTAATCAAGAAGGGCATTTCCGCTGAAGCCTAAATTTATTACCTCCCGGTTCAGCCGGCGGGAAATAATGCTGGTGTGGCACATACCCGGGCGGTTCGCGCAGCCACCCTGAAGAATGCTGGTGCCATACATCACGATGGGCTTCTCCGTGCGAGGCAAATCGACTAAGGGTTGCTCGACAGTTGCCGTCGAATCCACTCCTATTTCCAGCGATGTGACCCCGTCGTACAGCGGCAGATAGAGCATATACTCGCGCCACTCCGGGGTCATATTGCCGATTATCCTGTCGGTGGTGGTCTTGTCGTTAATGCTCGGTTTGCCGGCCGCCATAAAACGCCATTCGTTCTTTGCCGTGAGGGTGTAAAGATCCACGCCACGCGTGCCCACCAGCGTCTGATGGTTCATATGGTTGCCGAACTTCGCGGTCCAGCGGCACCAGATGGCGGTGCTGTTCGAGCGGAAGCGGATATATAGTCCGGCGCTGTTGCGGCCGAGATACCAGACGGCGTCGCGTGAGCGGCCTTCGAACTCGGCGGGCAGACGCTCGTAGCGCTCTTTGGTGTCCTGACGGGCTTTGCCATAGAGCGGCAGCTCGTCTGCATTGTAGAAAACCTGCGCGGAAGCAGTGGCGGCGAATGCGAGCAGCGCGGCCGCGATGGTAGTAAGCTTATTCATTGAACCAGACCGGGAGTTCCCATCCCATTATTGAAGAAATAAACGGAGCGACCACGCTTGCAATCTTGCGGTGGCCATTGTAATTCGGATGCCAGGAGGCGCCGAGATCTTCGTCGTCCAACCGATAACAGCCGGGGAGGATCGAGGCAAAATACACATTCTCGAGACCGCAGCGCTCGACAGCCGCCTGAACATAATCGTCCATCAACTCATCGCAAGGAGATGCAAGGCAGAGAATCGGCACGTTAGGGCCGTGGAACTCGCGCACTTTCTGAAGGAGCTGCTTGTAATTGGCGCACCAGGGGCCGAGGTTAGGCTGCTTGCCGGTTGAAAAATCATTCGTGCCGAGATAAATAACCACGAGGTCCGGCTTGTAGGTCGGAGTCCACGCGGTTTCGCTGTGCTGGTCGAAGGTCTGGGAGTAGAGCTTGACCATATTTTCGTGCTCGTTGTAGTCGCCGTAGTTGCGGATAATGCCGCGGCCACTATGGCTGATGTGCACAGCTTCGGCGCCATACATACGGCCAAGAATGTCAGCATATGTCCGGCAGGGGTTCTCCTCTTCCGGGCGGAACGGGTCGGAGCGATGAAGAGCTTCGGTTCCATAACCGCAGGTGTACGAATCGCCTATGAATTCTATCAGGCGCGGCTTCGGAGCCGGGGCCTCAAGGAAGACGCCGTCCGTGGTGAACTCTCTTACGGTCAGCGCACCCTGCTCGGCCTCTGTGCGCTTCTGCAGGATGATGGTATGTTCGGCCGCCTTCTTCGCGGAGAAGAGAGTGATTATCTGATCGCCTTCGACTTTGAGCACCTTGTCTTCGATGGCTTTCTGCTCGCCGTCGATCCAGAGGTTGAAGTAATCTTTCTTCGTGTCCGAACAGGCCATCACTAGAGTTTTGCCCTTGAATTTGAGCCTGAGAGTGGTGGCGCTCCAGTCAAAACTCACTGCGCCGTCTTCAGAGACCTCGGTGCGACCGATATAAGATACCCTGCTGTCAGATCCTTTGATGGTTTCAGCGTAGCAGAGAATACAGGCGAACAATGCCGCCGCGATTAATGTGGTTCGTTTCATAGACACAAATTTATCAAAAAAGGGGCGGACGTGCAATAACGCCCTCCCCAACCTCACTTTGTGTCATCCCCGACCCGACCGGGGATAGTTTCCGTTTTCGCAGATATGAAGCACACCCACCCCTCTCAGAATACCTTCTGGGGCATCCGCCCGTGCTTCACACCCCGAAATCGGCCCCTGAAGCACGCTCACCCCTCTCAGAATGCCCTGTGGCTGGGGTAGGCGTGCTTCATCTCTGCGGATTCTGATTGCCGGCGGGCTATCACGGCTGCCGCCGGAGCGGGAAAGGAATGCGAAGGCTTGGACAGACGGGCCTTCGCTATCGGGCGTGGCGACAAAGTCGCGGTTCCCGGCTTCGGCCCTTTACATTATTCTTGTCCCAGCCGCAATAATGCGATCCCAATTCGAACGGCTGCTCCCGCCTCGGTCGACCAGGGGCGGCATAAGTTTAATCAACCTCTTCTGCCGGGCTCCGCCCAAGCCCTAGATTCGTTCTTGCGCTCTCGGCGCCGCTCAATCCTGCGTTATTGTTCGAGAAAGGGTTCGCCGGAGAGTTTTTTGACCTGTTGTTTTCTTCTGCGGATTTAGCTACTTATGCTCCAGAGGAGAAAACCAAATCTGACAATGGCGAAGAATTGTAAGGCTGAAGGATTGCCCGTTGAGATGATAGTCAAGTTGACGGGATTATCCGAAGAAGTTATAAAGGCACTCTAATCCAAGAGGCCAAAAGGCAAAAAAACGCCCGGCGGAAAGATAATCCACCGGGCGTTTAATTTGACAAGCAATTATTTCAAATTTCCCTGGAAGTCGACGGGGCGGGAGAAGGGGTCGAGGTATTTGTCGAGCATAACAGCGGCTTGGAGGCGGGTGAGAGGTTTCTCGCGGCAGCAGTCGTGGACCTCGACGGAAGCGCCGAGAGAGTTCAGCAAATCGGCGAAGGCGCCCTTGGTGACGGTCTCGGGAGATTCCAGATCAGGTCGGGAAATCTCATAGTAATCTTCAAGGAAAAGATCTGACCATTTGAGAGGATCCTCCGCGCGGAACCAGGATTCGTTGGCCCAGCCGACGTTCTGGCCGATGCCGCGAAGGATGCCCGTGCAGCCGATTCGCTGGATGGCCTCGAAGCCCTCTTCGCCAGGTTTGAGATCAAGCCAGGGCTGGAGGTAGGCGCCGGCGGCGAGCAGCTCGCGCTGGACCGAACGGACATCGACAGCCCGGACCGCGCAGCCACGCTGAACCGAGAGAGCTGCAATCACGCCGGCGCACTGCCCGATCTCCACCACCACCGGCTGCAGACGGGTAGAGCCGTTAATCAAATTCGTCACGCTGATGGACTTCTCTGCGACTATCAAATCTTCAACCTTAAGCGGCACCAGAGATCCCATCGACAGCGTGAAAGAAGGAATGGGCGCGAAGATCATCTTTGGGAGTGATTCCCAGGAAGGATGGGCGTGGTGATGATGGTCCACAGGATAATCGCCAACACAGACACCCGTGCGATAAGCGTTGGTCGAATAGCGTTCGCGCGCTTCCTCGAGGGTGAATAGATGCTCGCCCTCGATACGGCGGCTCTCGCGATAGTAAGGGAACAGCGCCAGCCCGTCTTCGGAAGGATATTCGTCAGCCAGTCCGAGGTTCTTCATCCCCAGACCAGTCTGTAGGAAGTACAGGAAGCCAAGCGTGCGCTGCTTTGCAACCGCTATCACGGAATCACGCCCCTCGCGCGACATCTCTATAATATTCGCATAGAAGTCGTTCGCCTCCACGGGCCAGTTTATCATCATCTCCCCGCCGGGCAGCAGACCGTAGGACAGCATCATCTCGGGCGACCACAGCGGCTGGCCTTTCGAGATATCCTTGAGGTTCAGCGGATTCTCGCAGCAGTTGACATAGATGCTCTCGTCGTACCCCTCCGGCCGTGCGATCGTCATATCCGCGTCCGGGCCGTAGTCCTTGATGGTCATCACCATAGTCATATCCTGAACTATGTCGTTGCCCTCTTCAAGCGCCATCGCCTCGCCGGTGTACGAGCGCGGATCGAAACCGATATGGTACGCCACGCCGCACGCTTTCGCCACATCGCCCAGTTCCGTGCCATCGATCAGCACCCTGCAGCGCACGACCCGTGCAGAACCGGCTGCATCCTCGAAACGAACCTCCCATCCCTTCGACAGCTTCACCGCGCCGCAAAAGCGCAGCCCCTTCAGCACCGAGAGTCGAGGCTCCGCCGCTGCCATATCCTCCAGAATCTGCTCCCCCACCTTCGGCTCGAACAGTATATTGCTCACCCAACCGGTCTTAAGGTTTTCATAACCACCATAATGCTCCGCCAGTGCGTCAGTGAACTCGCGGAAGATGCCGCCGCGCAGACGGTAGTTGCCGTCGATGGCAGACACTCCGGCAGAGGTAAGCATACCGCCGAGCCAGGGCGTCTCTTCAACTATCACAGTACGCGCGCCCATACGCGCCGCCTGCACGCCGGCAGCGGTCCCGGACGCGCCTCCGCCCACTACAAGGACATCCACACTTTGACTACAAGAAACAGCGGCGACAAGCGCCAGAAGAGTTACAAGAATACGTCGCATAATGATTGGTTACAGTAAGCCAAATTTAGCAATTATTTCACAAAAAAGAGGCGGGCCCCGAAGGGTCCGCCTCAATTATGAAGTGTGGTTAATATTAGTTGAGTTTGAAGCAGCTCCAACCAACTTCGGTAGCACCGGCGACGACGTAAGTTACCTCATCGATAACGGTTGTAGTGACGAAACCTGTTCCGTTGTTGCCAACGTTGAAGGCCTCAACTGCATTGTCCGGGTTGCAAGGATATGCAAGACCGAAGGCAGTTGTCTTCGCGGCCAGACCGGCTGCATCGCCGAGGTGATAGATCCTGGTAAGGACGCCACCGTCTCCCTCGGAGATATCAACAACACGCAGGCTTGCATACTTGCCGTTGACGGTCACATAGACGAGGTGCTGCTTGCCGCCGATAGTCATAAGGGTAGGATCAAGCATGCTGTGGCTGAAGATTCCAAGAGTGCTATATTCAGCATAGACACCAGAGGTGATCTCCTGATTGTACCAACCATCCTTGTTCCACTTGCTGACTCCGCGGACAACTACTGCGTTTCCGGAAAGGATTGCATAGTGAGATCCCTCGACGGTGGTAGGACCGGAGAAGAAGTACAGACCAAGCATCCAGTTCTTGCCGGAGGTGGTGTTCATATATGCCGGGCAATAAGGTTCGGCTGCGTTGGTGATAGCACCGTCCTTGACCTGGAACATATAGCTTGCGCGCTGCTCGCCGGGCTGGTTGTAGTCCACGAATGCGAGGATACCCTCTGCATCGGTTCCCCAACCGGTCATAGTGTCACCGAGACGGCCTGCAGGGATTTCATACTCCATCACCTTTTCAGCCTTGGTGAAGTACGGGCTGGCGGTCGTAAGTTTGTAAACTACGAGAGGAGTACCGTTGCTCTTCATACCCATAGAAGCCACATAGACGGTTTCTCCGAGTTTTGCAGTAGAGCACACTTTGAAGTGACCCTTATCCTCGATGCCCTCGGTGATCTTATAGAGGAATTCTCCGGTCAGCACATCGAAGACTGCGATACCGCTGTTGGCGAGAGAGCCCTGAGCGATAGGAACATAGAGATAACGGCCGGAAGCGACTCCGTGACGGGCCCAGTTGTTACCGGTGGCCTGAGGGAGAACCGCGTCATCCCAGGTGTTGTCGAACTCATCCCACTTACCCCAAACACGGCCCAGTTTCTCATCAAGGACGATAATGTCGTTGTTTGCAGCAGCATACTTGATGTCAGGATAGAAGAAGTTGGCGTTGTGGAACAGCCACTCATTACCAGCGCCGAAGAGGCTGCGGAATGAACCATCCTGAGTGTTGTCGTTCTTCGTTCCATTGCCGAGAACAACGGTAGAATTGCCGAGAGCCTTGAACTCGACACCGACAGCAGCGCCGTCATTGCCAGCGGCGTTGAACCTGTTACCCTTGAGGATGACATTGGATCCGCCGGTTCCGCCAATACGTACGCAGTAGCTGTAGCTACCGTTGAAAGTACAGTTCTCCACCTGGATGAACGAATCGTAGGCCTGGATCTTACGGCCCTGAGCGCCGGTTCCGTTCATAGTGACGTTCTTGATAACGTCGCGCACAGGGTTCTCACCCTTGTAACCGATATGGATAGCGGTAGCGTCATCAAGACCCACATTGATGGTGAGGTTCTCGAGGAGAACGCCGTGGCCGCTCTCGCAGATCTGGACACCGAAGGCGAAGCCGCTGGTGTACAGGCCATCCTCCCAGAGGCCGGTAACAGAAGTAGCGGTCGGGAGAATCGTGAAGTTACGGATGGTAGCCTTCACTCTCTTGATCTCGAATGAACCGTTGAGGGTTGTGCTCTGAGCGGTACCGTCGATTACGAGAGGAACAGTGATGTCACTGATCTTGACTTCTTCGGTAAGAACAGTAGCGGCAGGAATTGTGATCTCAGCAGTGCCGGTCTTGATTAACTTGGCAGCGTTGACAGCATCCTGCAGTTTAGCGAACTTATAGCCATTGAGAAGGATATCGCCACCGTTAACATAAGGAGCAGCGATTTCCGGATGCCAGGTGTTGCTTGTACCAAGCGAGTTCACACGGTTGGTGAAGTTGGCAGCGTAGAAGTTGTTGTCAACCGTACCGTCGCCAAGGGTGATGTCGCAGCCGGTGAGTGTGCCGTGTACATCGATAGCCGATGCAGTAACAGCGGCAGCCTCAAACCTGTTGCCGGCAATGACGACCTTGGTGGTTCCCTGAGGAACAGCACCGGGATCGGCAGTTCCGCGACCGAGGCGGATAGGATACTTGCTGGAAACGATGGTGTTGTCAACGAGGGTGATACTGCCATAGACCTGCATACCGCGCTGAGTGCCGCAGTTGAGGACGTTGCCTGTCACGAGGTCTCCCTCGGCGGCATCCTTGTCGTTAGCTGCGAAGTAGATAGCGGTTGCATTTGTAACGCTGTTGTTGATGACGTTATCCTTGATGGTTGCGCCATAGCCAGGGACATTGACCTGAATACCGAACGCATAGCCATTGGCGGCGGAGTTCAGATACGCACCGGGCAGAGTGGTAAGCGAAGTAGCGGCAACAGTGATCTCAAGACCCTTGATAGTTGCAGCGTTCTTGTAGATCTCGATACCGCCGACGAGCTTGGCCTTTGCGCCACCGTCGATGGTAACAGGAACAGCAATCTTGGCGCCGTCGATCTTGACAGCCTCCTCGAAGGTCTTGTCGGCAAGAGTAATCACTGCCTCGCCTTCGGTGAGAGCCTCAGCTGCGGTAAGAGCTTCCTGGATAGTGTTGTACTCAAGAGCACCGTTGAGAGTAACGGGAGCAACTGCCTTCTGGGCAATTGTGATGGTCTCGAGGACAGTGTTGTCGCTCTTGCGGACGACCTTCACGGAAGAAGAACGAGCATCTCCGTTATTAGGCTCTGCGGTGAGGACAACGGTGTAAGCTGTCTTGGTCTCTTTGTAAGAGAGCCAGTCCTCAGTCTCATCGAGAACAGAGATCTCGACATTGGACACAACGGGAACTTCAATTGTTCCGCCGACACCTGCGACAGGAGTAACATCGGAAACAGTAGCATAAGGTCCTGCAAGAGTGAGCTTCTTGATGGAAGCCTTTCCGAGAGTGCCGTCTTCAGCCCATACGAGGACATTGCCCTTCACTACGGGATCCGGAACGGTGATGTCCACTGTCTCGGCAGTAACCTCTGCGAGATAAGGAGCAGATGCGAATGCGTCGACTGTGGTCGCTGCGGTTCCGTTCTCAACTGAGTAAGGGACCTTGACGATACCGGGATCGACTGCGACATCCTGATTGATGACGAGTCTGAATGCCTTTGCATAGGGGACCCTGAGTTCGCCCTGGGTCGTGGTGATGATCACGATGTCTCCATCAATCACCACAGACGTGATCCAGGAATCGCCATCCTTACCGTCCTTACCATCCTTACCATCGGTTCCGTTGGTACCATTGGTACCATTGGTACCATTCTGACCGTGGTTGAGCTGGAGCTTCTGGCCGTTGGTAAGGGTGATCAGCCAACCGTCTGCATTCTCCGCAACGGACTCAATGCTGACGTTCTGCTGGACCGCCGTCTGGAGAGCCGCGATGGCGGCCTCATTCTGAGCGACCTTGTTTTCGAGAGTAGTGACTCTAGTGTTGATATCCTCAACATAAGTCTGGAGTTCTTTGGTACAGCCGACCATAAGGAAGGCCACGCCAAAAATTGCTAACAAAAACTTTTTCATTGATTGTTTGTTGGTTAATAAAATGTTATAAGGTTAGTTTGAGTTTTTGCGTATCGGTTGTAAAGATAGTAAAAATATTTACTTACCTAATGCGTTTTCTATACCTTTTTTAACAAAGCGCCACTGATCTGCCTGCTTCAGATGGATCATATCGAAGAGGAAATAACCGTCGCAAGCGTCGTAACACGCTTTGACCGAGTTGGTTATGGCTTCGTTCTCCTGATCCTGGGTGTATTTGTTGCCCGAGTCCCAGTTTCCCACATCAGGACCGCCAGCAACCCTGGGACACGCGGTGCCGATTTTCTGCTTTGCCTGCTTGCAGAATCCCTGCATAGTCCACTCGCCTGTGCCATAGACGGCTCCGGGGCTGGCATAAGCGCCGATCAGCATATGGTCGCAATGGTCAGCGAAACCATAGTTTTTGTAGTCCGCGCTGGCCCAGGTGCTGAAATAAGCGGATGTGTTATAATCCGGAGCGGCCCAGTTCACGCCCACATCATAGTACTGGCTGTACCAGCCGCCCACATACACTCCGAACTTGATATCCGGGTTCTGCGCGTGGGCGATGTCGTGGGCTTTCTCCACGAAATCGTGGATGACCTTGGCGCGCCATTCGAGCCACTTCTTATAGTACTTCGGCTTCGAAGACGGCTGTGTGGAATATGTGGTACCGGCTGGCAGCACGTCCGAAGGCCACTCGATGGCGACCACCCCGATATAGTCCATAAACTTGTTCTTGGACACGTCGGAGAAGTCCGCCTCAAGTCCGACATAGCGGCAACGGTCCAGGATAATGCCGTCCAGATCCTCGTAAGAAGCGAGGTCCTTGATGATCTGGAGCAGATATTCCTGCACGTCGGGATGGGCCGGATTGTAGAACAACGTGCTCTGACCGGCGTCCATCGCATTGGTGATGCCGGACTGCAGGTTGTAACAGGTCGCCCAACCCTTCTTGGATGCGTCGCGGTAGAGCAGGCCCTGCTCGCCCAGGCTGGTCTTGTTGCCGCCGACCATAGTGTTGATGGCTGCGTGGACACGAAGGCCAAGTTCGTGTCCGGCATCGATAAAGGCCTGGAGATAATCCCAGGTGGCGGTGCGCTCGAACTTCTTGTATCCGCCCGTGGTCCACGCGCCCAGCCACTGCACCGGAGAGCCCACGCTCGAGGTGAACAGTATATCTCCCGTGGTAGGGCGCACGTCCACCACCACGTCCGTAAAACCGGTGTCCTTCGCAAGCTGCAGGTCACGTTTGATGTTGTCCTTCGAGTTCGCGAAATCCGGGAAGTTCGCCGCGGCATCGATCCAGATGTAGAACGGCTTTGACTGCTGCTCCTCCGGAATGGAAGGATTGGTGCCGGTGGTGTCCGAAGGAGTATCCGGACCCGACGAATCGTCTCCATTAACGCCGGACAAATCCCATTCCGGGGTCTTGAACCTGCCGGGATCATCGCCGTCACAGGATGCGGACACGAAAGAGAGCGCCGCAAGCGCGAAGAGATACATTATTGATCTTCTCATTGGCATTACATATTTATGCAGTCGAACTGCACCTTGGCGACCTGACCGCCGGAGAACATAAAGTAAACGTACATAAAGAATCCGTCGTCGGACACCCTGAGGGCGACATCGGCGGTGGAGTTGCCATTGGCGACATTGTTGGTCGGGAACGAACCGTACACGCCCTTCTCGCAACGCCAGGCGGGTTCGTCAAGGTTGTTGAGACTCAGGTCATACAGATAGACCATATCGTCCGCGCCCCACGAAGCCGCGTTGGCCGAGTTCGCCAGGAAGAAGCCGACGCCGTTGAACACCGTGTAATCAGCCGAGTTGGGCACCCAGTTCTGGTTGATGCCGGCGCCGTGGCTCTTGATCGTGTGCGAAACGCCGTCCATCCACAGATGGCTTCTGGTTTCCGGAGCCTCGAGGAACGACATCGGCGCATAGCTGACAACGAAGTAATCCGCATTGACATCGGTTGCGCTGGAGTAGACCACGTCACAATTGTAAGTCCACGCTCCGATGTCAGTGTCCGCCATCACGATGTGGTCCGGAGTGGGATTCAGCACACCGCCAGTCACGGTCCATCGGTAGAACTCCCGTCCAGCCTGATAGACCGGAGCGGTTATGATGGCATCGCCGTCCAGACTTCCGTAGACCGACATCTTACGGCCGAGCGCCGCTCCGCCGGCGTCAAACTCTATGTACTTTGCGGGTACGCCGTCGATTCCCTTGATGCGGTACACGGTGAAGACGTTTCCGTCGTTGGGAGTAAGATTGCAGACGAGGATATTGTCGTTCAGGTCGGCAGTGCAGTAGAAGTTCTTGAGGCTGGCCTTGAAGTCGAGGGCAATCGTGCCGGTCTTCTCGCCCGTCTCCGCGTTCATCACGACCATATCTTCGCCGCGGGTATTCAGCACCACATAATCCTTGATTACCGCCATACCGCCGGTCAGAAGCGTATTCGTGATTCCGAGGGTGTTCATATTCACTTTCCAGAGGAACTTATCGCTGCCGTAGCGCACACCCTTTTCGAGGATGTCCGGAGTGTCCGCCACGACCGTGTAGGTCGCCTGGGTGATGCCGTCCTGAGCAATGACCGTAATGTCTACCGGGTTGTTGTAGTTCTGCGCGGTAACGGTCGGATCCGTGCCCACGAACGACGCTCCGAACGACAGCGTCACGTCCGCCACCTGCTCCCCTATCTGCGAGTCGTAGATTACAGAGATGGTTTTGGCCGTCTGATTGATGACGCCGTCGACATTGATCGCAGGAAGGCTGAATTTGGTTATTTCGCAAAGGTTGCTCTTACGTATTTCCGCAAGCACCTTATAGACCTTCCGCTGTTTGCGCTGGTCGATTACCGTGATCTCGTTGTCGTCGCGGGAAAGGTCCATAAACAGCAGCGGAGGTTCCACAACCACATTGTCGTCCAGGCTGGCCTCCAGCTTCACCTTGGTCAGGTCGGACTTTTCCAGATGCGAGGCGGAGTTGGCCGGATAGGTGTACGGGAACACTATCGTGATGGTGGCCGCATCGTAATCTATCTCGGCGCGGAAACTGTTCTCCTCGCGATTGTCGCCGGGGAACGAAGCCGTCACGCTGTTAATGCCGTTACGCGACTCCGACGGCACCAGGGTTTCGGGCTCCTGGCAGGCGGAAAGCATCGCCGCGGCGGCAGCAATTATTATGTAAATTATTTTTTTCATAGGGCTCATTTCCATTCGTCATACTGCTCTGCGAGCGTGTTGTCCTTGAGTTCATCGTCCGGGATAGGGAGACAGTAGAGTTTAGAGTAGAACAGGCGGTCTTCCACATCGCAGGTCACATACTCGAAGTTCGTGCCCGTTATCTTCATTCCGTGCACCCTGTAGTTGCTGAGCTCCGTGTGCGCGACTTCCCAGCGGCGGAGATCCCAGAAATAGTGGCCTTCGTAAGCGAGCTCGATCTTGCGCTCACGCCTATAGGCCTGCCACCACGCATCGCCGGTAAGATTGACCTTACCGAGGCCTGCGCGGCTGCGTATCTCGTTCACCGGAGCCTGATACTGTGCGGCCGGAGAGCCGAAACGGTACATAGCCTCGGCTTTGTTCAAGAGCACTTCGGCATAGCGTATTTCCACCCAGGTCTGGGCACTCTGTACTCCTCGGAGGTCGGTGTGGTTTTCGTCCACCATCTTGCGGAGGAAGTAGCCTGTTGTGGTCATTCCGTAGGAGTAATCCACGGAGAAGTAATCCACGAACGGGCCGTTCGAGCCTCCCACCTTGCAGTCCATCGTCTTGCCCTTCCAGTCGCAGCCGTTATAGATAATGGTGGCCTGGAAACGGGGTTCGAGAGCTTCGTAGAGCGGACGGCTGGTAGCAGTGCCGTTGTGCCAAGGCGTCCAGTCGAATTCTGTGCCGTCGGCCTTGAAGTAAGTTTCGACCATCTCCTGGGTCGGAGTGCCGAGGCCGCCGTACTCATAAAGCGGGTCGTAATCTTCGTCGAATGAATGGTTGGGGCCGGAAACGGAGTACCTGAACTCCAGGATGCTCTCCTTGTTGCCGCCCTTCCACGAATCGGCGTATTTGTCCATAAGGCCGAACTTGTTCGATGCGATTACCGAATCCGCCGCGGCGATAACGTCCTCCCAGCGTCCGGCATAGAGCATCGCGCGGCTCATCATAGCGTACGCAGCATATTTCGTGACGCGTCCCCTGTCGGCAGAGGGCCACTCCGCGGGAAGGTGCTCCGCAGCAAACTTAAGGTCATCGTAGATGAACTGCCAGGTGTCGGCGGCGGAGCTCAACGCTTTGTCGTTGCCGACGGGAAGCCTGTCGTAGAGTATGACGCCCTTCGGATGACGCTTGGCGAGCTGGAAATAGACATAGGCGCGGAAGAAACGGGCCTGTGCCGCGAGTTCGGTATTCTTCGCTTCCGGCAGTTTGGAGAACTTCTCCATAGACTCGAGGAAGCCGTTTATCCTTCGGATATTTCCGTAGGCCGTGCCCCAGATACCCCAAAGGCACCCGGCGGTGGTGATTGCCTCAGGATGGCACACGTAATTGTTGGGATGACCGGCTTTGTGACCGAGCGACTTGGAGCCGTATTTGAAAACATCCGTGAGACTCTCCGTCATACTGCCGCCGAACTGGTAAGTGCCGAACTGGCCGTATTTGTCGAGATAGGTGTAGAATCCGTTGACATAGAGTTCGGCGGATTCCTCTGTCCTCCACACGAGTTCGTCGGTGAGATAATCGTTGTTCTCAGTTCCGTCCAGCCATTCGTTGCAGGAGGCCAGAGCGAAGAGAGCCGCTATTATTGCAATGTATTTTTTCATATCCTGTCCTCCTTAGAATGTGATTTTAACACCGAGCTGGTAAGTCTTCTGCTGAGGATAGTAACCGTTGTTCACTCCGGGCTGTTCAGGATCGATGTTGTACTGAGTCAGCTGGCTGAAGGTGAGGAGGTTGGAACCCTGCAGGTAGAAGCGCAGCGAGGTGACCCCCAAACGGCTGACAAGCGCCTGCGGGAAGGTGTATCCCAGCTGCAGGGTCTTCAGACGGAGATAGGAGCCGTCGCGGTACCAGAAGGTGGACGCATAGGCATTGTTGGAACTCAGGGGCGTCAGCGACGGGCGGGGAAATTCCCCGTTCGGATTATCGGGCGTCCAGGAGCGTTCGAGAAGGAACAGAGGAGAGTTTCCTCCGTGGTAGAAGGATTTGGTAAGGAAAGTGTTGTCCATAACGCCTTCCGAACCGGTAGCGGTGTACACGCCGGTGAGCGAGACCGTTCTGCCGGCAGCACCCTGCCAGAGCATATCTATGTCGAAGCCGCGCCAGCCGGCGAAGAGGTTGATCGAGCCCTGTACCTTCGGATACGGGCTTCCTGCCACATAGCCGCGGTCCTGCGCATACGTGATCTTTCCGTCGCCATTGCGGTCGAGATACTTGATGTAGCCGGCCGTGACCCTCGAACCGGGGATGGTGGCGGCGTTCTCCGCCTCTTCCTTGGTGGCGAAGAGACCCTGGGCGATGAAGCCCTGCTGCGAGCCCACTTCCTTGCCGGTGAGTTTGAGGTAGTCCGGAGTGTTGTCCGAATCGCCGGCATAGTAAAGCCAGCGGCGATAGGCGTAGGTAAGCACCACCTTGGCGCCGTAGTTCAGTTCGCCTATATAATTATTGTGGCGAAGGGTAATGTCGAAACCTTTATAATCCCTCTTGTTGTCATTGCCGTAGGAGTAGTAGTAACCTCCGCGGGAAGGTGCATAGGAGCCGGTGACGGAAGAAAGGATATCGTATTCATATTTATAGAACACGTCGAACTCGACTCCGAGAAGGCCCTTCCAGGCTTCGAAATCGAGACCGGCGTTGTAGTTGAGGACCTTCGCCCAGGTCAGGTTGGGATTGCCGAGGGTGCTGGCGTAGACCATACTCTCGCTGGCACCGCCGAAGATTACCTGCTTCTTGCTGAGGGAAACGAGGTCCATATACTGGTAGGCAGCCACATTGGAGTTCGCTGTCTTACCGACGCTCGCGCGGAGCTTCAGAAGGTCTACCCCGCCGACATCGAACCAGTCCTCCTTGCTGAGCACCCATCCGGCCGAAAAGCCGGGCAGCGAGACCCAGCGGGTGCCGCTCTTGCCTCCGAAGACGTAGGAACCGTCGTAACGGAAAGATGCCTCCAGAAGGTACTTGTCTTTATAGGAATAGTTCAGACGTCCGGCATAGCCCGCCACTCTGGTGTGGCCGCTGTAGCCGGAAATTACCGGAATCTTCTCCTCGCCGTTACCGGTCTGGTTGGTTATGTAGTTATGCTCGTCCTGCTGCACGAAATCGAGTCCCCATCCGGTAGCGCCGTGTGTGTGGGAACGGTTTTCGCGCGTCTCGAGGAGCGCAAGCGCGTGGACCTTATGGTCGCCGAACCGGCCGTCGTAGTCGATGCTGGACTGGGTCGTGAGGGTGTAACTCCACGCAGAGCTTTCGGTCGCCGAGATGGAAGAGCCGCGCGCGTCGTTCGACAGACCGTAGGACAGATCCTGAGTACCGGCGGTCGGCAGGGTCAGCACGGCCGTGCGGTAAGGAGTCGCCAGCGACTTTATGCTCTGGAAGGAGGTGTCGTAAGAGACCATCTCCTTAAGGGAAAGGCCCTTGACGAAAGGCACGTCGTAGCGAAGCGCCATATTGGTCTGGATGTAAGTGTTGCGGCTGTCGCGGTAACCGGTTTCAGACGACGACGCAAGAGGGTTGACCCACGAAGAAGCGGTCCTGGTGGATACAGGATATGTCACCCCGTTGATTTCGTAAGCCTCCGGAACATATGGCAACGCGCGAACGGCCTGCTGCGGGATGTTGGACCAGTCGTTGGGATTGGCCGAGAATCCCGGCTGGGAACGCCTCTCCACACGCCCGGCGATGTTCAACTCGAAGGTTATGTCGTCCGTAATCTTTGCATCCACGTTCGAGCGGAGATTGATGCGGTCATAGTTGAAATTATTGACGTTACCCTGCTGGTCGAAGTAAGCTATGGAAGTGAAGAACCTCACCTTGTCGTTACCGCCAGTCGCGCTCACGTTGTGGTGCTGGGTGACACCGGTGCCGAAAGTCTTCGAATACCAGTCCGTATTTCCCCAGCCGTGAGTCCCTTTCTGCATCCACAGGACGTGCTGGGCCGTGAAGACCGGAGTGAACGCAGTGTCGAAGGCCTCGCAGTCAAGCTCGTAGGCTTTGTTGTACCAGTAGGCATACTCGGGACCATTCAGGAGCCGCAGCATATTGGTGTTGCGGCTGACACCGTATTCGCCGTTGTACGAGATTCGGGTCTTCTGGGAGTCGCCCTTCTTGGTGGTTACGAGAATAACCGCACTTGAGTTAAGGCCATACATCGCCGCGGAGGTCGCATCCTTGAGGACCGAGATGCTCTCTATTTCATTGGGTTCGATTTCGTTGAGGTCGCGGGGCACGCCGTCCACTATGCAGATGGCGCTCTGTCCGCGGACGAGCAGCGAGGCGGCATCGGCGCCTGGCTGGCCGCTCTCCTGGAGAGCGACAACACCCGCGACGCGGGTGCCGACCGCGGACGCCACTCCCACAGCCGGGGCCTTGAGGATTTCAGCGCCCTTGACTGTCGAAACAGCGTTGGTCAGGGATGCTTTCTGCTGGGTACCGTAACCGACTACCACGACCTCGTTGAGGACTGTGGAGTCGTCTTCCAGCGTTACGTCGATAGTTTTGCGTCCATTGATGCCGACGGTCTTGGTTTTCATTCCCAGGAATGCGAATTCGAGCGTGCCGTTGGGGGCCGCCTCTATTCTGTACAAGCCGTCAAGATCAGTGATTACGCCGTTCTGGGTGCCGGACTCGAAAACCGATGCTCCCGGGATGGGTTGTCCCTGGGAATCGGTCACTTTTCCTTGCACGATATGCTGAGCGAAGGCCGAAAGGACGGACAACGGCAACAGCAATGCCATAAGGAGCAAGCGCCTGTGATTCATTGATTGTTTCAGGTTAGTAATGTGGTTCAATACCCAAAGATACAAAAAACATATATTTTCAGTACATTTGTACAAACCGAAACCAATAACACCACTATATGACCTCAAGAAGATCTTTTCTTAAAACGGCTGCGGCGGCGACCGCGGCGGCCGCGGCGGCTCCGCTCATCTCCGGCTGCAATTCCGGGCCGGCCGTCGAGGGCGAAGACCGCGCCACAAGACTCATAGTGCCCCGTCGCGCAGGTCTGCCGATCACCGGCACTTTCCTCGATGAGATTTCGCACGATATTCCGCACCAGAACTGGGGTCCGGTCGAATGGGACCAGGACTTCCGCTATATGAAGGCGATAGGAATAGACACGGTGATAATGATACGCAGCGGTTACCGCAAGTTTATCACCTGGCCGAGCCAATACCTCCTGAAAAAGGGTTGCTATATGCCTTCGATGGACCTCCTCGAGCTGTTCCTCTACCTCGCGGACAAGTACGATATGAAGTTCTACTTCGGCCTCTACGACTCCGGCCGTTACTGGGACACCGGCGATATGATGTACGAGACCGAGGTCAACAAATTCGTCATCGACGAGGTGTGGAAGAACTACGGCCACCACAAGAGCTTCCAGGGCTGGTACCTCAGCACGGAGATCTCCCGCGCCACAAAGGGTGCGGTGGATTGCTTCTACACTATGGGCAAGATGTGCAAGGACGCCAGCGGCGGTCTTCCGACCTTCATCTCCCCCTGGATCGACGGCAAGAAGGCGGTCAGCGCCGCCGGCGGCAACCTCAGCAAGGAAGAGGCCGTGTCAGTTCAGCAGCACGAAAAGGAATGGGACGAGATATTCTCGGGCATCCACGAAGTGGTGGATGCGGTGGCTTTCCAGGACGGCCATATCGACTACGACGAGCTGGACGCTTTCTTCTCGGTGAACAAGAAACTGGCGGACCGCTACGGAATGCAGTGCTGGACGAACGCAGAGACCTTCGACCGCGATATGCCCATCAAGTTCTTCCCCATCAAGTTCGACAAACTCCGCCTGAAGCTGGAGGCCGCCGCCCGCTGCGGCTACGACAAGGCCATCACCTTCGAGTTCTCGCACTTCCTGAGTCCCCAGAGCGCCTATCTCCAGGCAGGACACCTCTACGACCGTTACAAAGAATACTTTAGCATCAGATAACTATGGCAAAAACAGAAAAAGTCAATATGGGATACGTCGTATTCCTGGCAGTGGTGGCCGCAATAGGCGGCATCCTGTTCGGTTACGACACAGCAGTTATTTCCGGTACGACCAAGGCGGTCACAACCCAGTTCGCCCTCAACACCATCCAGGAAGGCTGGTATGTGGGCTGCGCCCTCATCGGCTCCATCATCGGTGTGCTGGTGGCCGGTATGCTCTCCGACGGCATAGGCCGTAAGCGCACTATGCTCATCGCGGCCCTTATGTTCAGCATCTCAGCGTTCGGATGCGCGGTCGCGGCCAACTTCAGCCAGCTCGTGGTGTTCCGTATGTTCGGCGGCTTCGGCATCGGTGTGGTCAGCATAGTCTCCCCTATGTACATTTCAGAGGTGGCGGTAGCGAGCAAGCGAGGCACTCTGGTGGCCCTGTATCAGCTGATGATCACCCTCGGATTCCTGCTGGCTTACCTGGTTAACTTCATCATCTACAAGAATGTGGACGAGAGCGTCAGCGGTTCGCTGATGACCAATATGTTCAACTCCGAGTACTGGAGGGGAATGCTCGGCTGCAACCTCATCCCGGATGTCATATTCCTGGTGGTGATCTTCTTCATCCCTGAAAGCCCGCGCTGGCTGCTCGTCAAGGGCCGCGGCTCCGAGGCTGCAGGCATACTTCAGAGGATATACATCACCGAGGAGGAAGCGTCCAAACAGGCCGGCGAGACTCTCGAGGCCATCGGCAGCGAGGTCAAAGCCAACTGGAAGGAGATTTTCGAACCAGGCATCCTCCGCGCCGTGCTCATCGGCTGCGCCATCGCCATCCTCGGCCAGTTTATGGGTGTGAACGCCGTGCTGTACTACGGTCCTAAGATCTTCGAAGACGCCGGAATGACCGGAGACGTCTCCCTGCTCTCGACCGTGCTGGTGGGCGCAGTGAACTTCCTGACCACCATCATCGCCACCGTCATTATCGACAAGGTGGGCCGCAAGCAGCTCGTCTACTGGGGCGTCAGCTCAATGATAGTCTGCCTCCTCGCCATCTCGCTCTACTTCTTCAAGGGGGCGGCGCTCGGCCTTGGCAACGGCTTCCTGCTGGCGTTCTTCCTTCTCTATGTCTTCAGCACCGCCATCAGCATCAGCGCGGTCGTGTTCGTCATCCTTTCGGAGATGTATCCCAACCGTGTTCGCGGTCTCGCTATGAGCATCGCCGGTATGGCCCTGTGGGTGGGCACCTACCTCATCGGCCAGCTTACCCCCTGGTTCCTCGCGAACCTCACCCCCGCCGGCACCTTCCTTCTGTTTGCGGTGATGTGCATCCCGTATATGCTCATAATGTGGAAGCTTATGCCTGAAACCACCGGTATGACCCTCGAGGAAATCGAGCGCTACTGGAAAAGCAAGGGCAGGAAGAAATAGCCGATGAACAAACGTATTGCCTCTATCGACGCGCTGCGCGGAATCGCCATCTGTCTGATGATTCTGAGCAGCGCGATCGGCTGGGGCGCGGGCCTTCCGGCGTGGATGTTCCACTGCCAGTGTCCGCCGCCCACCTACGCATTCAATTTCGCAGTAAAAGGCATCACCTGGGTGGACCTTGTGTTCCCTTGGTTCCTGTTCTCGATGGGAGCGGCCATCCCCTTCTCGCTGGGCAGCAAGCTGCGCCGCGGCGAGTCTCTCGGCCGCATCTCCTGGGGCCTTGTAAAGAGATGGTTTACCCTCGCCGCCTTCGGACTCGTGCTCGGGAACTCGTATATAATCGCGGACTATCAGTCCTGGAGTGCGTGCCTCGTCAGGTTCGGAATATGGGTCGGCTTGTTCCTCGCGCTATGGCGCGTTCAGCGCGCCCATAGCTGGGCGCTGAACGCGCTGGGCGCGCTGGTCGTCATCGCGATGCTGTGCGTGGAGAAGTTCGTGCTCGGCGCTAATCTCGGGCTGCACAACATAGACATCATTATTATGGTGATGTCGCTGGTGGCGCTGCTGGGCGGATTCTCGTGGCTACTCACCAGGAAGAACATCTGGCTGCGCCTTGCGTTGATCGCGCTGGTCTTCATCACCAAGGAGGTCAACTGGCACACCCACGCGCTGGACGTTCTGGCGTTCCCCGAATGGATAGACTGGCTCTTCCGCTGGTCGTACGTGCAGTACTTGCTGGTGGTGCTGACAGGCACTATAATCGGCGACATCCTGATGGCGGCGGACGGCGAAATCTGCGAAACTCCGCGCGAAAGTCGCAGTGCCGCGGCCGCGTGGCTTTGCGTTCTGATGATTCCGCTGGCGCTGTGGGGTTTCTTCACCCGCAACGTGTGGATACTGTTCACGGCGGTCTTCGCGCTCGGCGGCCTCGCAATGTGGCTCACGCGCGAGGATAAGTCGGCGTGGTCGATCATTATGCGCATAGGCTTTGCCGCCCTTCAGTTTGGAATCATCTTCGATCCCATCGACGGGGGCATCACCAAGGACCACGCGAATATCAGTTATATGCTCAGCACGACCGGCCTTGCCTGTCTGCTCACCTCTTTCCTCCTATGGAGCGAGGCCCGCGCAGCCCTCAAAGGCCACACCCTGAGCCGCGCGCTCACGATGACCGGCCAGAACCCTATGGTCGCTTACACCGTTACCGGCTTCGTTATTATGCCGCTGCTATATCTCTGCCGCTTCGACCTGTTCGACCAGCTGACAATAGGAAACCCCGCGCTAGGTTTCCTGCGCGGGGTTATAATAACTTCCATTATGGTTGCCCTCACCTGCCTTTTCACCGGCAGGCGGATCTTCTGGCGCAGTTAATACTGCTTCCAGTTGATCGCAACGTGGGTCTCCGTAACTGAAGGAGTGCTTCCGGAGGTGATCGTCACAGTCTCGGTGTACCCGAGGAGAAGGCCGCCAACGAAAAGATAATCGAAGGTGTGGACCTCCCCTTCATCCTCCAACTCTGCTTTAGAAGGAAGATGCTTGGGCATCTTTCCATAATAGCCCTGGCGATAAAGCCAGATGTCCATCGGGCTGACGGAAGGGGGATAGAAACCCTGAGCCTCCACATCCGAATAGGTGTAGGTGTAGCCTGACGTATCGGAGATCAAATCGCCGCCATTCCAAGTGAAGTCGACGACCTGAATTCTTTTCTGATCGATTGTGGTCAGATAGCCATTCGCGTCATAAGAGCACACCATTTCCCAATGGCCGCCGATAAGCGCATCCGAGATGCGGTTATCCTTGCCAAGGTTGTAAACGGCGGTGGCGGAAGCCTCTTCTCCTTCATAGAAGAATTTGCGCTCTATCTTCCCGTCGGAATAGTCGTAAGTGTAGATTTCCTTAACGCCGGCCAGTTCTTCGAACTCAACCGCGAAAGTCATTACCTTGACGACCCTGCCTTTATCGTCATACTCGATGCTGTCCAGGGACTCAGTCTTACCGACGGTGAGTATGCTGCAGATTTCCTTACGCGGCCAGGTGGGACCGGCGGGTTCTGTTTTCTCGTCCGGTCCGTCTTTTTCGGTACAAGCTGCCGCCAAAAGAATGGCGGCAGCAAGCATCGAAAATAAAACTGGTTGCTTCATACAAAGAGTATATTACTCGAGGCCGAAGATGTACTTGGCGACCCTGCTGAGACAAGCGTTGACAGCATAAAGCTCAACATTTCCGCCGCTCTCACGGAGAAGGATATCTGCGCCGGACAGGTATAGTCCTGCAGGTGTAGGTTCATCACCAATCCATTCCGATGTAGGGATGTTGGCCAGAACCTGGATATCATTCAGGTCAGTGATGTCAAACACATAGATATTGGCATTATAAGGACCCCAGTTGAACCACGATCCCTGTGTGTAAGCCATAATGCGCTTGCCGTTGATGTCGAGAATGTCTATGTTGCACTGGCACTCATTACCACCCGAACCGAGAGTAGAAACCAGTTTCCACACGGGATTACTCCACTGGGGAACGGTAGGATCCACGCGGAGGTAGGTGCTCTGGTCGCCGTCCGGCTGACCGGTAACATAGCCTCGATAAATGACTCCGTCGGTAAGCTTGTCAGGGGCGACGGATATTACACCGATCTGGTTGGGATCGTTTCCATCACCATTAGCATTGAGAGAGCTGCGGATCGGATCAAAAGCATCAGATGTCTTAACATACTCCTTATTATCAAAGGCCCACGCATAATAGAATCTGGACGCTCCTACTGCAGCTGTCACGACAGCCTTTCCTCCAGCGATGTTGCCACGTACGCGGAAGTTGCCAAGGGTTCCCCAAGCCTGATTTGTGTAATCCATCGTGTAGAGCGCGGTAGGTGCATCGTAGATTGAAGGAGTCCACATAATCTGGAGGGCTTTAGGGCCAACAACATTGCCGCCTTCATCATACTCAGCAGGAACGTCGTTCATAATGATAAGATTACCTTCGTCATCGCTATCGATGCTCTTTGCGGCAACTTCGAAGACGTCCCATAATGCTCCAGTAGCAGGATCCAGTCCGTAAACTGCATTTCCGTCGCTGAGCATAATCTCTCCTTCGGACCAAGCAAGGCGTGTGGTGCCAGTGGCCTCAATGTTCTCGTCGAGGTCGGCGTAGGACTTTGCCCACACAAGAGTAGGTACGGTGGGAGCCTCAAGTCCGGCCTGGCTTACAAGGATGCAAGCGCCGAATCCGCCGTAGGTCTCATAGTCGTCTCCGACGTGGCAGGCTACATAGACGTACTCCACGCGGGCGTCATAGGTTTCATTGTCGGTAACGGTCACCTTGATGCCTTCGCTGACCTTTGTAAGGCTGAGCCAGGCATTGTGATCTGTTACGACAGCCTGTCCGAGTTCGGAATCCCAGATAGCGAGATAAGTGTCCCACTCGAGGTTGGTGGACACGGGAATAACATATTCACCCGCTTCTTTTTCGATGGAGTAAGGCTCACCGTCGCCGAAGCCGGAGAACTGGCAAGATGAAGGATCCACATCGAAGTGGGGCACGAATGCGCCTTCCTGGTTAATGGTGAATTCCTTCACGACTTCAGCGGCCGTGACGGTTACCTTGAGCGAACGGGGATCGGCAAGTTTGTTGTCGTCCACATTCACCTTGATGGTGGCTTCGCCAGCATCTCCCTTCTTGGGGGCGATGGTCACCCACTCGTCGGAAGCTTCAGCTGTCCAGGAAACCGTGGAGGTGAAGGTGATGGAGATGGTCGGCACGTCGGCAGCGGGAACATTGAATGTGCTCTCGCCCGTGATGTCGATTCCGGGCACGACCGGCTTTTCGTCCGGAGTACAGGACCAGAGGCCCGCGAACACCGCGACAGAAGCGATCAAAGAAAGAATTTTCTTCATAATAAATAGTTTTTGGTGTGTTAGTAAATGGTTATTATTGAGTTTCTACTGTTGCAAGATAATCATCAAAGCCCTTCTTGATCGCATCCCAGTAATCGAACTGGCGGATGTGACAAAGGTCAAAGATAAACATTCCGTCGCTTTCCTTGAGCAACATATCGATAATTTCAGGCATAAGAGCGCCCTTTCCTCCGTCCACGAAACCGGATGCGTTGCCGATATCCGGGCCGGGGATGAACGGGACAGCGCCTGCCAGACGCTTCTTTCCCAGCTGGGCGAAGCCCTGCATACTCCACTCCCACGTGCCGTAAATCGAATCAGATCCCGCATACGCTCCAAGGAAGATGAAATCGAGATGGTCGGCGAAACCATAGGACTGGTAGTCGTCAAGCACCCAGGAGTAGGTGCTTTCCTGAGTCTTAACCTTATATTTGGGACTGGTCCAGTTCACTCCGCTTCTGTAATACTCGGAGAACCAGGCGCCCACATACACTCCGAAACGGACTGAAGGGTTGACGTTATGCACGGTCTCGGCCGCCTTCTCGATGAAGTCGTGAATCACCTTCACCCTGAATCCAAGCCATTGTTTCTGTATCTTGGAAGGAGAATTGGGAATAAACACCTGCCCCTGGGTGAAAATGGGCCACTTCGTCACCTCGCCGCCTATGTATTCGGCGAACTTGGCCTTGGCGACATCCGTATAGCCCGCGTCCATACAATGGTCGGAGTAACGGCAACGGTCGAGCACGATTCCGTCCAGGCCCTTGTAGGCCGCAAGTTCCGCCAGCAGGTCGAGGAGGTACTGCTGCACCTCGTCGTTGGCCGGGTCGAGGAAGCGCGGTCCGTTCGCCGTGTCGTCCATAATATTGGTAAGCCCGCCGGGGAGATTGTCCACTGTCCCCCACGCCTTGCGGTCGGGGCGGTCGAACATCATTCCGTAGTCGCCGGCGGCAGTGCGGTAACCGCCCACCATAGTGTTGATGCCGGCGTTGATGCGAAGGCCAGCCCTATGGCCGGCAACGATAAAGGTCTGGAGATAGTCGAAGTCCGCCGTCCTCTCGAGGAAGCCGTAACCCTTGCTGGTCCAGGCAGTAATCTTCTTCAGTTCGGGAGCGACCTTGCTCTTGAAAAGCACATCCCCGCTGTTCGGGCGCACGTCCACAATGAGATCCGTAAAGCCCATATCGGCCAGGCGCTTGCAGTCTGCTGCAATCTGGGCCTCGTCGTTGGCGTAATACTGGAAGTTGGCGGATGCGTCCACCCACACGCAGCGAGGCTTCCCCACTATGTCGTCGTCGGTCTCGGGCACATAGTCGGAACGCCATTCGTCGCGCCAGATGTAGGAGTCGTTCTTCTCTTCCTCGCAGGAAAGAAGCAGCGCCCCCAGAGCCACGGCTAGTATTAACGACAATCTTTTCATTTCGAGAACAGCATTAAGGTGGAGCCCACAGCGCGCTGGGAGCCGTCGGAGACTTTGATTGTCTCCTGTCCGTTAAGAAGCATACACGAAGATCCGCCTCCGTCCAGGTTAAGGGCATCAGTACAACCGATGTCCAGCAGGATCTGAGCCACCTCGGCGGTTGTGAATCCTGCCACCCCCTCGGTCATATTACGTCCTTCGGCCACGAAAAACACCAGCGAGCCGTCCTGTTTCTTGCCCACCGCAGTGCGGGGATGCGACTCTTCCGGCATTTTGTTGTCGGAACCTTCGCCGTAGAACAGTTCATACTTCCACGTATTGCGGATCTCGCCGTCCTTCAGCAGGACAGGGCCGCCGCCGATTGCAGTGCGTGCTTCGAAAATGCGCGCCTCCTCGGGATAATTTGCATCCGGAATCTTCTTCGGGCCGAGAGTCCATCCGTTCTGGGCGGGATTGGAATACATATAATGGGCTCCGGAAGTGGTGTAATAAGTCCAGCACACCTCCACAGCACCGTCGGAATGAAGGATGAACGCGCCGCGGGTAGGATAGTAGATGTAGACCCAGTCCTGGGAAGCATAATTGAGATTGGTGCCAAGGAGAGTCCCGTCCTTCACGGCGAGCGAGGCGTTGTAGCGCTTTCCTCCGTCCACATAGAAGTACCCGCCGTTGATGATTACGGGCGCCGATGTCTCTTCGTAGACCTTCGAAGGAGTTTTCAGCGCATCGCTGGTTCCCCGGCAGCCGGGGTCGTTGATACTCCATATGTCGAAGCGCACCTTCGAGAGATCAGCCTCGGCGTAGTAGGCGACCGCCTTCTTGCCGCA
This sequence comes from Bacteroidales bacterium, assembly GCA_017615435.1. The sequence goes on along the minus strand of JAGAAF010000004.1, from coordinate 572 downwards.
CAGATCCCCGCTGTTGCGATAGACCGTGATTCCATCGGGGAGAGATACATCCTCGACCTTGGTCCAGTGCTGCTCCTCTGGCTTTTCGGGGTCTTCCGGGTTCTTTTGTCCGCACGACAGGGCGAGACCCGCCAGCGCCAATATCCAAATTACTCTTTTCATCGTTTCAAACGGTCAACTGAGAATCCGCCCAGCATCTGGGCATAATGGTCGTAGTAGTAGAGATAGAGCTTGTATCCGTCCGGAGTCGGCGAGAGTATCACGTCGCCGGCGGCGGTGTATTCAGTCGTCGCGCCCTTTTCGTGCTGCAACGAATACATATTGTTGTTGTCTATGCTGTAGACCAGCGCAGTCGAATCCCAGACGTTGGCTCCCGGCAGCATATAGGACGATATGTCGTAGACATAGAGCTGAGGACCGGGCCACCAGGAAGGGAAGTGCGTAGACGCGAACAGCACCATATAGGCGGCGTTGTTGAAGCACTTGGAATCCAGGTTGTTCGGGTCCACGTTGCCGTTGAGGTACATACTCTCGTTGTCCGGTCCGATGCCGTTGAGCGAAGAGCCCACGCT
>JAGAAF010000036.1 GCA_017615435.1 Bacteroidales bacterium | reverse complement strand
GGAGACTTCGTCTCGGCTGCGGCCTGGATGATGGCCTGGAGCTGCTCCATATTGTTGAAATTGAAAGCGGGGATAGCGTATCCGCCGGCAACGGCCTTCTTGAACATTTCACGGGTGTTCACAAGACCAAGTTCTTTGTAAGATACCATAACTATAATAAGGTTTAGTAATTTCCTTTAATCTCACAAATTTACTAATTTTACAGAAATCTTCATAGAGAATGAACGGCAAAGTTGTGATTTTTTCCGCCCCTTCAGGCGCAGGCAAGAGCACGGTGGTGCATCATCTGCTCGATTTGCATCCGGAATTCGAGTTTTCAGTAAGCGCGACCTCCCGCCCGCCGAGGGGAGAGGAGAAGGACGGCGTGGATTATTACTTCATCGATGCGCAGCGTTTCCGCGAGCTGATAGCGCAGGATGCGTTTGTGGAGCACGAAGAGGTCTATCAGGACCGCTTCTACGGTACGCTCAAATCAGAAGTCGAGCGTATCTGGGCCAAAGGCCACGTGATACTGTTCGACGTGGACGTGAAGGGCGGCGCGAACCTTAAGAAATATTTCGGTCCGGCTGCGCTGTCCATTCTGATACTTCCGCCCAGTATGGAGGTTCTGGAGAAGAGGCTCCGCGGGCGGCAGACCGACACTGAGGAGGCCATCCGCGAGCGGTTGGCCAAGGCTCAGTCGGAGATCGACTTCGCCCGCGGCAAGTTCGATGTGGAACTGATAAACGACGTCCTCGAGAACACCTTCAAGAACGCCGAAGATATGGTGAACGCTTTCTTATGCAAGTAGCCGTCTATTCAGGCAGTTTCGACCCTCTTCACATAGGACATCTGCAGATACTCAGGCGTCTGCAGGAAGATGCGTCGTTCGAGGCGGTGTATCTGGTCGTCTCCCCGAGAAGTCCGTTCAAGCCCGAGGAGAAGGACAGAAATGCGCGCGAGCGCTATGACGCGGCGGTGAAGGCAGTCGCACGACATCCGGAACTGACGAAGGTGCGCGTAGACGACATTGAACTGACTATGCCCGCGCCCCAATACACTTTCCGCACGCTCGAAGCGCTCAAGGCCCGCGAACCGGAAAACGATTTCACGCTGGTCGTGGGCGCGGACAACCTCGCAGTCTTCAGCGGTTGGCGGGAGCACGCCCGCATCCTGCTTGAATATGGACTTATCGTTTTCCCCCGCCGCGGCTTCGACTGCGAAGCCTTGAAAGCTGAACTGCTCACGGAGAATCCCGACTACCGCATCAGAATCGCCGATATGCCCCTCGTGGACGTCTCCTCCACCCAAATCCGCGAAGGCTCCGCCCCCGATGGTTTGTTGATGTAAACCGCGTGGAGGGCAACTCCCTAACAGACAATCACTTACAACAATTAGGTGTCTCGTTTCCGGGATACCTAATTTAATTAACTCTCTAATTATCAACTGTTTGGCCCCCACACCCTTATCAAGGCAGAGGAATGATAACTGTTTATTGATGCAAGCGCAGTTTCACCACCACCGGGAGGTGATCTGAGGCTGTCTTCGGATCTCCGAATTTAAACTTGGAGCGGACTCCGGCGCGGCCCACGACCCGATACTCGCAACTCCCCTTCAACACCATAATATAATCTATACACGCGCGAGGAGAGACCGACGGGAAAGAAAGGTCGTAGGGAGAAACGACATCCCACCACTGACGAAGAAAGTCAAGGGTGCGGCTGTCAGGAGCTGCGTTGAAGTCCCCGCAGAGGATCACGGGCTTGCCGGTCATATTGCGGGCTTCCAGCAGCCGGGCCGTGAGAATCTCCGTCTGACGGAGTCTGGAAGGTTCATCGGCGTAGTCGAGATGAGCGCAGGCGAAAACGAAGCGGTCGGTTTCCACCACGGCGGCGGCGCGGGGCTCGGAGCCGTTGCCCTTCGGAAGCGCGATGGTGTAGTGGTCGACCACCTTGAAACGCGGGCTCGTGACGGCTCCGACGCCATATCCGCCGCCCCCGAAACTCATAGCTCTCCCGAAATGTCCGAGCCAGCCGGTTCCCATTTTCCCGACGAACTCCTTCAATTGGTCGCGACGGTCGTTACGCACGATCGAGCAACTGTCCAGCTCGCACAGGCCTATGACGTCCGCCTTCACTTCCTGCATCATCTCGGCCACCTCTCCGCTGCTGTCGGGCACGTACTTGTTGAAGACGCCGACATTGTACGAAACCACCGTCACGTTGTACGACCCCCAGATTCCCAGCAGGGAGAAAAGCGTTATGAGCAGAATAACCTTTTTCATTTTCAGCAAAGATAGTTAAATTTGAACTCCGGAAACAATTGCACAAATATGAAGATAAAATTTATTGCTATGATTCTCGCTTCCGCGGCCCTCGCCGCTTCCTGCGCAGAACAGAACAGGGAGAAAGTCCCTGCGTTCAATCTCGATAACCTCGATAAATCGGTCGCTCCGGGCGCCGACTTCTATCAGTACGCGACTGGCGGCTGGCAGAAGAACAATCCTCTGAAGCCCGAGTTCTCCCGCTACGGTTCGTTCGACGTCCTGAGCGAGAACAATGAGATCCGCCTCAACGAAATATTCAAGGATCTCACGACCCTCAAAGCTAAGAAAGGCTCGGATGAGCAGAAACTCGCCGATCTCTATACCCAGGGCCTCGACTCGCTGAGGCTCAACGAAGAAGGCGCCGCCCCGATTCAGGCCGGCATCGCCGAGCTCGCTTCTGTCGTGGATGCGGAAAGCTTCGCGCGTGCTACGGGCAAGCTTATGCCCATAGGCGTGGGAAGCCTGTTTGGAGGCTATGTGACCGCGGATATGATGGACTGCAACACGAACGTCCTCTATATCAGCGAGAGCGGCCTTGCTATGCGCAACCGCGACTACTACCTCCTGCCGGAGCACGCCGCACTTCGCGAAGGCTATCAGGCCTTCCTCGAGAAGGTGCTGACGCTCGCGGGCGTAGCTGACCCCGCCGTGGTGGCAAAGGACGCATTCGACCTTCAGATGAAGATAGCGGTCCCTTACTGGTCTATGATCCAGCAGAGGGATGTAGCCGCCCAGTACAACCCTATGAGCAGCGAGCAAATCTATGCCCTCTACCCGAACCTCCACATCGACGCTTATTTCGCCGAGCTCGGCATCCCCGAGCAGGAAAAGATCATCGTGGAGACGCCTTCGTATTTCGAAGCTCTCAATAAGATGATGCCTGAAATCCCCGCCAGACAGCTCCGCAATTACCTCGTTGCAAACCTTGTCAGCGATGCCTGCGGCGCAATCAGCGATGATTTCACCGATGCATCTTTCGAGTTCTTCTCAAAGCAGATGTCCGGCATCCAGCAGCAGAAACCGCGCTGGAAGAGAGCTATGCAGGCTCCCAATATGATACTCGGCGAGGCCATCGGAAAGGTCTATGTGAAGAAGTATTTCTCCGACAAGGATAAGAAACGTATGCTGACTCTGGTCCGCAACCTCCAGACCGCTCTCGGCGAGCATATCGCAGCGCTCGAATGGATGAGCGACGAGACGAAAGCGAAAGCCCGGGAGAAGCTCGCCGCCTTCACCGTGAAGATCGGATATCCGGACAAGTGGAAGGACTATTCCGGCCTTGAGATCGACCCGAAACTCAGCTACTACGAGAACCTCTGCGCAGCATCGCGCTGGTATATGGAGGACAACCTCAGCAAGCTCGGCAAACCCGTGGACCGTGAGGAATGGGGTATGTCGCCGCAGACTGTGAACGCCTACTACAACCCCACCACCAACGAAATCTGCTTCCCCGCGGGTATCCTTCAGCCGCCGTTCTACAATACTGACGCTGACGACGCTGTCAACTACGGCGCAATCGGAGTCGTCATCGGACACGAAATGACCCACGGCTTCGACGACCAGGGCTGCCTCTTCGACAAAGACGGCAATATGCAGAACTGGTGGACCGATGAAGACAAGGCGAAGTTCGACGCGAAAGCCGAGATGCTCGCGGCCCAGTTCGATGCGGTGGAGGTGCTGCCCGGCGTCCACGCCAACGGCCACGCCACCCTCGGCGAGAATATCGCCGACCAGGGCGGACTGCGCATCGCCTACAGCGCCCTTCAGAACAGCTTCGGCGGCAAGCACCCCGAGCCGGTCGACGGCTTCACCGCGGAGCAGCGCTTCTACCTCGGCTATGCTACCGTGTGGGCACAGAACATCACGGAGCAGGAGATCAGCCGCCGCACTCTCATCGACGTGCACTCGCTCGGCTGCAACCGCGTGAACGTGTCTATCCGTAACATTCAGACCTTCTTCGACGCTTTCGGCATCAAGGAAGGCGACCCGATGTTCCGACCGGAAGAGGAAAGAGTAGTAATCTGGTAACCAATAAACAACCACATATGATATTAATAGCAGATTCAGGCGCGACCAAGACAGATTGGGCGTGCGTCAGCAGGGAAGACGGCACACAGATCCGCTTCCAGAGCCAGGGTTACAACCCTAACTACATCACCGGTCCGGAGATCGCGAAGGACATCCTTATGCACCTCCCCGACGGCTTCCCCCGCAGGGACATCACGGAGATTTATTTCTATGGCGCCGGCGTCACCGAACTCCTCCGCGAGTTTATGACCAAGGTGCTTCTTGAGGTTTTCCCCACGGCACAGAAAGTTTTCGTGGTGATGGACACCCTCGGATCCTGCCGCGCTCTCCTTCTGGACAAGCCCGGCTTCGCAGCCATCATCGGCACCGGTATGAACACCTGCTTCTACGACGGAGAAAATGAAGACCTGAACATCGAGTCTGGCGGCTTCATCCTCGGTGACGAAGGCAGCGGCTCCAACCTCGGAAAGAGGCTCATCCTAGACTACCTCAGGCACTCAATGCCGGACAATGTCTACGAAGAGACAAAGAAGGCAATCGGTATGACCAACGACGAAATAATCGCCGCAATCTACCAGAAGCCTTTCCCCAACCGCTTCTGCGCGCAGTTCGCGAAGTTCATCCAGGATCACTACGACTTCGACCCTTACTTCACGAACCTTACCACCGAAGCCTTCAGGGATATGTTCCGCAATGTGGTGTCGCACTATCCCGACTATAAGAAGTACGCCTTCAACGCAGTCGGCTCAGTTGCCTTCCACCATCGCCACATCCTCGAACCCGTCGTCGCCGAATTCGGTATGAAGATGGGCAAAATCCTCAAGGCCCCTATGGACGGCCTCATCGAGTATCATCTCGAGATTACGAAATAGGGCAAGTCCAGTCATC
>JAGAAF010000035.1 GCA_017615435.1 Bacteroidales bacterium | reverse complement strand
GCCTATCACAGGAACCGGAATCCTGAATTTTATCCATTAAACTAAGGGGGCAAAATTCACGGGGAGTTTGCATCACTGCGAACTCCCCGCTACTTAACCTAAACTTAAACTATGAAAAACTTCACAACAAATATAAGTAAATTTTGACAAATACAACTTTTCTGAGAAAAAATTTCAAAAAAGTATTTGATGTCAAAAACCTTTGTGTACTTTTGTCTAAGCCGGTTTTTTGCCGGGGACACAAAAATACAACAAATTATGAGAACTTCAATTCTTTATCTCGCGACGGCAGTTTTGGCCGTCAGTTCGTGCGACCTTACGTCTCTTTCGAAAGAGCAGGGCGCAATCCGTATCCACTTTGTCGAAGACTCCGAATTCCTGACCAAGGCCGGGGCGCAGATCGACACTAACACTTTCATTCTTTCAGTGACGGACTCCAAGGGTGCGTCGCTCTACTACGGCACTTTCGGCAGCGCGCCTGAGACCATCATCGCGGCTGCCGGGACTTACACTGTTTCAGCCAAATCCTGCGAATTCTCGACTCCGCTTTTCGACAAGCCGCAGTACGGTGATTCTCAGGTGGTGGTCGTAAGTTCAGGGAAAACCTGCAGCGTGACTCTGGAATGCGTGCAGATCAATGCAGGAGTAAGGCTCAAGATCGATCCGACCTTCCTTACGGAGTATCCGAACGGCGTTTTCTTTCTCAAATCGGCGGACGGCAAACTGATGTACGGCTACTCCGAAAAGCGTATCGCTTATTTCAGACCGGGCAACGTGTCGCTCGTCCTCAACGAAAACTCGAAGGACCAGACGGTCTGCACCCGTAACCTTCAGGCCCAGGAAATCCTTACCATCAACATCAATGTGACCAGTTCGAAGGCGGACGCCGCTGCAGGTATCCACATCCAGGTGGACACGACCCGTTTCTGGGACAGCGAGACGATAGACCTCGGAGGCGTCAGCGGCGACGGCAGGGGACAGACGAAGGAAACGGCCTACAGTGTGGGGCAGGCGAAGGACCACGTCGGAGACAGCGACGTGTGGGTCTATGGCTACATCGTGGGCGGCGACTTGACCTCGTCCAAGTGCTCGTTCGAAGGACCGTTCAGTTCGCGTACCAACTTCGTAATAGCCACCAAGTCCACCTGCACGGACAAAGAGTCGTGCATCTCGGTCCAACTGCCGAGCGGGAAGATAAGGGACGCGCTCAATCTGGTCGACCACGAAGACAACCTTGGACGCAAGATCTACCTCAAGGGAGACATAGTCGCTTCGTACTACGGAATTGTGGGCATCCAGTCCATCAGCGAGTACAGTTTCTGACAAAAAAGCCGTATATTAGCCTTCCGATGAAGATTAAGAAATGGCTAGATAACGGAAGGGCGGGGGCACTTGTGCAGAGCGCTATGCCCGCGCTTCTTGCTGTGGTAGTAGCATTCGCTTCGGGCCAGGCGGTGTGGTGGATAGCCATACTCGCCGTGCTCGGGGTGGAATGCGCGCATCTGGCGATGAACCTCGCCGACGATTATTTCGATTACAAGGTGGATATGAAGGGCGACCGCGACAAAGTCGTCCGCCAGGGCTTCCGCGCGATGACCGCGAAATACCCCTATCTCACGGACGGATCGGAGACCCTCAAGACCACTGCCCACGCGATAGCGCGCTTCAGCGCGACCGCGATTGCGCTCGGGCTGCTGATCTTCGTCTACCGGCTCATAGAAAACGGCTTCACCGGCCCTCAGGGAGCGTGGTGGATAGTCGCAATCGCCGCGACCTGCGCGTTCCTGGGCTTCTTCTACTCCGGCCCGCCGCTCAAACTGGCGTACAGGGGAGTGGGTGAACTGGTGATAGGCCTGATCTTCGGCCCGCTGCTTATGGCAGGCGTGTATTACTCCTGCTGCGGCAGAGTGGATATGAACATAGTTTTCATCAGCATCCCGGTGGGCCTGCTGGTGCTCAATATCCTTTTCACCCACAGCTTCATCGACCGTAAGGGCGACGAGGCCAGCAACAAGATGACCTTCGCCAGGCTGCTGAAGACAGACGGCCTATGCATAGCATTCTCGGCGCTGTTCATCTTCGCGCCGTTCGTGCTTATCGGCCTGGCCGTGGCGCTCGGGTACACGCATCCCGCTTACCTCGCGGTGCTGCTTGTCCTCCCTCGCGCCATCTGGCTCTTCCGCTCCCTCGTTCTCTTCACTAAAGGAGAGATGATGGAGATAGAGAAGCCGGCGAAATGGCTTGGCCCTATGCCCGGCTGGGATCAGATAAGGGCCGCGAAGATAGACTGGTTCCTTGCGCGCTGGTTCTGCGCAAGAAACCTCCTCAGCGGCTTCTGCGTTATAATGGGCGTGGTTGCAATAATCCTTATGATAGTATGACGCTCGGGCAGATGACATACCTGGGCTGGTGGTGGTTCAGGGCGAAGTTCTTCGGCAGGAAGGCCCCCCTTCAGAGCGTGGTGTTCGTGTCTGACAAGTGCAACCTCAGCTGCAAGCACTGCACGGTCTACAACCACAAAGACCCGCTCACTAAAACCTACGGACAGATCAGGGAAGAACTGAAATATTGTTACTCCCTCGGTTCGCGTTTTATAGATTTCGAGGGCGGCGAACCCACTTTGTGGACTGATGGCGACAAGACCATAGACGATCTGTGCGATCTCGCGCACGAGCTGGGCTTCTTCAGCTGCACCATCACCACCAACGGCCAGAAACCGTTCGCCGGCTCGCGCGCGGACAGCATATGGGTGAGTATGGACGGTGTGGGGGAGTGTCACGACCGCATCAGGGGCAAAGGCACCTTCGCGAAACTGGAGAAGAACATAGCGGAGAGCGGGCATCCCGCGGTGAGCGTGAATATGGCCATAAACGTACTCAATGCCGACGGTGTCGCAGATGCGATCGAATACGCGAAAGCGAACCCGCATATCGACAAGATAGCGCTGAATTTCCATACGCCGTTCCCCGGCTCCGAGGCGCTCGCACTGCCGTGGGAGAAGAGGCAGGAGTTAATAGACCTGATCATAGCCTACAAGAAGAAAGGCTACCCGATAATGAACACCAAAACGGGTCTGAAGCATATGCGCGACCTGAAGTTCAGGAAGGTGTGCTGGATGACCAATTACATCCACACCGACGGCACGAAAACTGCCACCTGCCCCGGCGAGATCTTCGGAATCTGCGACAGATGCGGATTCTGTATGGCCGGTGAGGAAAGGGCTGTGGTCGACCTTGCCCCGGATACGATATTCGCAGGGCTTGATCTGAGAGTTAAGAAATAGGGAAGAGCGGGATACGGGAGTCGGACCCGCCTCCTCAGCTTGGGAAGCTGATGCACTACCGATGTGCTAATCCCGCTGATGACGATGCAAAGATAAGAAAATGAAAGAGTTTTTCAAAAAATACGGCGCCTACCTGGTTGCAGCCCTGGTGTTCCTCGGGCTCGCTCTGGTCTATTGCTGGCCTATGATCCAGGGCAAAGTCCTGCGTCAGAGCGACACCCTCCAGTGGAAGGGTATGGCCCACGAACTCAAGGAGTACAATGCTGACGCCGAAACCCCTGCGAACTGGACTAACTCTATGTTCGGCGGTATGCCCGGTTACCAGATCACGGTCAAGCAGCCTACCAATCCGGCCGCTTCGATTGTGGGCGCCGTGGACAAGTTCTTCAGAAAACTCACGACCCTTTTCACGAACTCCATCCTCGCTCTTCTGCTCGGTTATTTCCTGGGCTTCTTTATCCTGATGAGGGCCTTCGGAATAAACAAATGGCTGAGTATCGCCGGCTCGATTGCGGCGGCGATGAGTTCGTACTTCTTCCTGATCATCCCCGCCGGCCACGAAACCAAAGCCATAACCCTCGGAATGATGGCGCCCGTAATCGGCGGCTTCTATCTCATATTCCGCAAGAAATACGGCTGGGGCATAGCTCTCGTTATGCTCTACAGCTCGATAGGCCTGATGAGGCACCCGCAGATGTCGTATTATCTCTTTATGATGATGGGCCTTTTCGGAATAGCCGAGATAGTAATCCACGTCAGGGAGAAACGCATCAAGGACTTATTAATAGCGCTCGGGCTTTTCGCCCTCTCGCTGGGAATAGGCGTGGGTACGGGCTACAGCACCCTGAAGGCCAATTCTGAATACGTGAAGGAGACGGTCCGCGGCGGCCATTCTGACTTGAAGGGCGGCGAGAAGAATACTGGCCTCGATATAGAGTACGCTACTGCGTGGAGCTACGGAATCGATGAGACGCTCACGCTGATGATACCCGGCTATATGGGCGGCGCATCCAGCTCGAACGTGGGCAAGGATTCGAAGATGTACAAGACGCTCGTGCGTCAGGGAGTAAGCGCTTCGTACGCCCGCAGTCTCACTTCCGCCCTGCCGACCTACTGGGGCGAGCAGCCTTTCACTGCCGGGCCGGTGTATGTGGGCGCGATCGTATGCTTCCTGTTCCTGCTCGGCTGCCTGATCGTGTGCGGCCCGTACAAGTGGGCGCTGCTCGCCGCGACCTTGATGTCCATCCTGCTTTCGTGGGGCCATAACTTTATGGGCCTGACGGAGCTGTTCTACGATTATTTCCCGTTCTACAACAAGTTCCGAACTGTATCGTCCATACTCGTTGTGGCTGAGATCGCTATGCCGCTGCTCGGCTTCCTGGCAGTGGACAAGCTGCTGAAAGGCGAAGTGGACAGGAAGAAAGCGGACGAAGCGCTGCTCATTTCGGGCGGCGTGACGGCCGGCATCTGCCTGCTTTTCGCCGTGTTCGGAGGCTCGATCTGCAGTTTCACAAGTTCGTACGACGCACGTACGCTCGCAGGGATGCCCCAGTGGTTTATGGATGCGCTCGTGGCGGAAAGGGCATCGATGCTCCGTGCCGATTCCTGGCGTTCGTTCGCGCTGATCCTGGTAGCCGGCGGGCTTCTGCGTCTTTATTTCCTCCCCGGAAAGATCAAACCCGGAGTGGTGATAGCTGCGCTCACGGCCCTTGTGGTGATAGATATGTGGCCCATTGACAAGCGCTATTTCGGCGATTCGGACTGGGTGAGCAAAAAGGACAACGATGCGTATTTCAAAAAGACGGATTACGAAGAGGCGCTGCTCAAGGATCCCGAGTATTTCAGGGTGCTGAACCTTACGACCAATACCTTCAACGAGTCGCGCACCTCATACTACCTTCATTCGATTGGTGGTTACCACGCTGCGAAACTGCGCAGGTATCAGGACCTTATCGACTATCACATCTCGAAGGGCAATATGAGCGTGCTCAATATGCTCAACACCAAGTACATAATCCAGGAGAAAGACGGCAAGGCCGTGCCCGTGGCCAATCCATCCCACTATGGCAACGCCTGGTTCGTGGACGAGGTGCTGGTCGCTCAGAACGCCCGTGAGGAGAGCGATGCGCTTAACACGCTCGACCTGCATACAAAGGCGGTGACGGATGCGAAATTCGCTTCGTTCGTGCTGCCGGCGAGCGACGCCGAAGGCTCCATATCGCTGACGTCCTACGCCCCCGACCGTCTTACCTATGCCGCGTCGGTGGGTGCGGAAAAGACAGCCGTTTTCTCTGAAATCTATTATCCCTATGGCTGGAAAGCCTATATCGACGGCGAGGCGGCGCCGCACTTCAGGGCGGACTACACGCTGCGCGCGCTGAACGTGCCCGCCGGCGAGCACGAGATAGTGTTCGAGTTCCGGCCGGATTCGATTTACAAGGGATATCACGTTAACGCCGTATTCAAGGCGCTGATGTATCTGCTTATTGCTCTGATGACAGCAGCTTGCGCGTTACGTGCGAGCGGAAGCGGACCAGAGTGGCTCCGCAGACTGGGCGGAAGGTTATAAGATACCAGAAGAACAGCACTAGGGTTGCACACCACTTGACGGCTTCCGAGAGGAGCCGTTTTGTGTATGTGCCGTCGGCCTTGGTGCGTCTGCGCTCGCTTGCGCCGACTCCGTCTGCGAAACGGTCCACATACTCCAGGGTAGTGCGGTTTGCGGTAATGACGTGCCTGATACGCATCTCCGGGCAGTAGAGTATCTTTCCGCCGATAGAGCGTATGCGTTTGTAGAAGTCTTTCTCCTCGCCGGCGTCCATATTGCCGCCTTTGCGGCCGAGTTCGGGATTGAACTGCCCGACCTTTTCAACTATCTCCCTGCGTACGCCGGAGTTGCCGCCGAAGGGGAAGGCCTTGCTGCCGAATTCGCGGACCTTACGGCCCATATCGTAGGCCGATACCCAGCCCATACTCCAATGGCAGAGCCACTTCGGGCGAGGGCATTCGTCGAACAGGGGCTCGATCGGACCGCCGAATGCGGCCGTGTCGGGATACGTTTTGAGAAAAGCCTCGATGCCCGACAGGTAATCTCCGTCCACGAAAGCGTCGTCGTCGAGGAACACGAACACGTCGCCCTTGGCCTGCTTCATCCCGCAGTTACGGGCGTTGGAAAGGCCCTGGGCGGGTTCGAACAGGTACCTTACCGGCAGATCGGGGTTGTCTTTCAGAAATGCCTTTACGAACCCGGCGGTGTTGTCCGTGCTGTTGTTGTCCACCACCAGGACTTCGTAGTTCCGGCACTGCGTGTCAGTGAGCCTCTCCAGGCACCCGACTATATATCGCTCCCTGTTATATGTGCAGACAATTACTGAAATCATATTCAAAAGGTTTGGTACCCCAGAATTTCTCGACGAGGGCCTTGCGCTCGGTCTCGTCCAGCGGTTCCGGCCCTTCGACGACGGCCTTCATCAGGTCGTCGAAGGTCTCCGCCCGCCGGCCGATAACGTTTTCGTCGAATGGGTAGTAGAAGTCTCGCTCCTTGACGTAGTACGAACGGTCGTAGGTGTACAGCACAACTCCTTTGCCCTTCATAAGGATGTAGTCGTAAAGCACTGAGGAATAGTCGGTTATAAGTGCGCTTGTGTAAGGCAGTATGGGGTAGACGTCGGTCTGGCCCTCGATCAGCATTATGTTCGAAAGACCTTCGACCGGGCCGATTATGGTGTTCGGGTGGGGCTTCAGGAGAAGCAGCGCGTTCCGCTCGGACATAGTCTTGTTGAGCGCGGAGAGGTCCATCTGCTCGGTGAAAACATTGAGCTGGGAATCGCGCCAGGTGGGCATATAGATCCACACCTCCGAGTAACCGGCAAGCTTTGCAATAAACTGGGCGGTCGCGGCCGGTTCGTAGTGGGAGATGTGCTCCGTGCGCGCTTTCTCGTCGCAGACAAGGATCCTGTTTCGCGGATAACCGTACTTCAGGCAGCGGCTCTCGGGGATGCGGAAGGCGTTGGCGAACATCGAGGTCTGGAAATCGGACGCGGTCAGCAGCCAATCAGGCTTCCTGTAGGCCTCCGGATGGTAGAATGCCTGCTTGAAGGTGCGGCGGATGTACCTGTCGTACATAGGACCGGTGGTGGAGTTGAACTCCGTGCGCTTCAAGCCGACTCCGTGCCATAGATTGATCACGGTTGCTCCGCCGCTGAAAGCCCAGAGGATATCCGAAGAGTAGGAGTTTATTATCCAATATTTCGACCTCAACGCCCTCCAGGCTCCCTTAAGGCTGAACAGCCAAAGAGCCTTCAGGCCGAGGCCACGGATCAGTGAGACTGTGTGCCTGTCTTGCGACAGCCAGACGACATTCCCACCCTTTTCGCTCATCTCTATGAACAGGTATTTCGCGTTTCCGTCGAAAGTCCCCTTGTAACTGCCGAACGCGATCTTCTTCCTGCTGCGGGGCACCAGGAAAGAGAACGGAAATGCGAGATAGCTCAGCAGGTACTTGAGGAACTTCATTGGAAGATTATTTCGTGGTTAATGCGCTTCTCCTCGGGTGGAAGCTTCATATAGTCTCCGTAGATGCCGCGCAGATAGCTGTCCGCATCCGCCGGAGCGGGGAAGAGATGCCCTTCGAAGGAAACACTGCCCAGAGGGAAGATGTCCCGAGTCTTTCTGACGCTGTAGAACGGCACTCCGAAGTCGTGCATCAAGGTGCCTCGGTGGAAGAGACGTCCGCCAAGAGCGACGATTCCGGCGCCCAGCATCGCGAGCGGCCAGAGGATATAGGCGAGAACCTTCTTCACCGGTCCGTCGTGGATAGCGCCGAGGATGCGTCTGTAGCAACGTCCGTAGAGCGGATCCACAAGCTTCTTTAAACGCGCGCAACCTGGCCTCAGCGGCAGTATGTCGATCCACAGCTCGTCTTCCTTGGGCTGACCGCTGACGGGGTCGCGTCTCATAATCCGGCAGCTGCCGTCCACGAAGCGGGGCCACAGACGGGGATAACCGTCGGTGCGCATATCCTTGAAAGCATAGGGCGCCTGTGTGCGCTCGCGGAGAATCTTCCGGATGCGGGGCAGATCCTTGCGGAGTATGCACACGTCCAGGTCGTCGTCCCAGGGGATGAAACCGCCGTGGCGCACCGCGCCGAGCAGACTGCCGCTGTCCAGCCACCAGCTGATGCCGTTCTCCCCGCACAGCCGGTCGAATTCGACCAGAAGGTCAAGGAGCTTCAGCTGGTAGTCGCGCAGCTGCGAGCCGTCGGGATTATACCTGTTTTCTTCCATTCAGCAGTTTCAGTATGTTCTTTCTTTCGGATGAGTCCAATCCTATGAGCAGCACGGCAAGGCCGACTGCAAGGACGCTTACCAGCACGGTAAGGCAGAGCCTGCCGAAGCCCGGGTCCAGATTGCGCACTACCAGCCAGGGCAGCACTGGTGAGACCACGGTTACGAGCGCCACCGGGAGGACCACCTTCAGAAGGTATTTCCCGATGTTCATCTCCACGTATTTTCCGGTGATTATGATGCGGAGTATCTGAGCTACTATCGAGAACGCGAAGATGAGCTGGAAAATAAGTTCCGGCTGAACCTTGGCGCACTTCAAAACCACATATGCCAGGACCACAACCAGCAACTGGCTGCTGCCCACGATAATGTTGTACCATTTGACCTTTCCCGTGGCCTGGACGGCGTAGTAGAGGGGATGGTGCATTGAATCGATCAGCGCCGCGGCTAGAAGCCACACCGTGAAGGCGGCAGCGTGCGCCGGCACTTCCACGAGCCACAAGTCAAGCACCTGCTCGACCTCCAGCATCAGCGGAAGAACTACCACGAACAGCAGGAAGTAGGCGAGCTTGGAAGTCTGGAAGACCAGTTTCATCATATCCTCGCGCTCTCCGGCCGCATAGGCTTTAACGACTTGCGGGTTGACCGCAAAGACGTAGTTCTGCACGAACTGGTAGATGTTGAAATACACTATGTTCGCCACACCCCTCGCAGCGTTGACCGCGGGGCCGTAGAACATATTCAGGAGGATGTTGATGCCCTGGTTCTTGCCTATCGAGGCCATAGAGCCGATCACTCCCCAGCCGTTGAACCCCACTATCTCGCGCCCGAGCTCGCGGTCCCACTCCGGCCGGCCCTTGCATTCGGGGTAGAAGCGCAGGCAATAGAAAGGATAGAACGCGTTCGTGCCCACGCTCACGACTAGCATAAGGACTGCGTAGAAGATGAGCTTGTCGATGGGGGAGACGGCCAGCAGGAAGACGGCGCCGAGCTTGAGGACGGCCTCCACTATGCTGCAGTAGGCATAGACCTTCATATTCTCTTTCGCCGTGATGATGCTTTTGTAGGGGATGGCGAGCACGCTGGCGAGGAAGGAGAAGATGCTGAGCTGGTAGACCCATCGCGCCGCGGTCATACGGTCGGCTGGGATGTTCATTTTCCGCTCGAGTATCCATAGACCCACCGTCTCCGACAGGAGAAGTATCATCAGG
>JAGAAF010000034.1 GCA_017615435.1 Bacteroidales bacterium | reverse complement strand
TCTATATCGCCGGCGGTATCCGCGGAATGGAGCGCGGCACCGTGAGCGAGCAGCGCGAGCCCGACGGCACGGAGCGCTTCGCGGAGCTCGAGCTCCAGCGTCTCGCTATGCCGCGCCGCGTCTTCACCCTCTCGCAGGTCAAGTACTGCGCAGACCGCGTGAAGTGGCTCTGGGACAACCGTGAAATCATAGGCGGACTCCAGTGGACTTACGAGCCCAAGGTCCTCCGCTTCTTCTTCGGCCGTATGACCGAGATCGGTTACTGGCAGGAAGACCTCGTTAAGAAGTTCCGCGCGGACTTCGGCGATTCGCTGTAAATGACGCTGTTCCTGACCGGCAGCCCCACAAGATACGGGGAAGACCATTTCACCGAAGACAACGGCTTTCTGGCCGAGGTCAATGCCGCGCTGGCTCAGGCGGCGCCCGGTCGGGACCCGCGCGTGCTCCTAGTGAGCGCCGCTCCCGACGACCGCGCATTCACCGACTCCGTCCTCGAAGGAATGAGCCTCTGCATCCACCGTTCCGGCATACGCACGGAAGAGATAGTGATGCTGGACAGGCGCAACGCCTCGCAGGCGCCTGAGCTGGTGAAATGGGCCGACTGGATCGTCCTTTGCGGCGGCCACGTCCCCACCCAGAACAAGTTTATTGGTGAGATCGGCCTACGCGAGCTGATTCAGGGCTTCGACGGGGTGATTATGGGCTGCAGCGCCGGCAGTATGAACTGCGCTGACAGAGTCTACTCCCATCCGGAGTTCCAGGGCGAGGTGGTGGACCCCAATTACAAACGCTGGCTCAAGGGCCTTGGGCTCACCGACATTAACCTTATCCCTCACTATTATCAGGTCAGGGATGTGGTGCTGGACGGGCAGCGGCTTTTTGAGGATGTCGTTTTCCGCGACAGCTGGCAGCACAAGTTTTACACTTTCCCTGACGGAGGTTATGTCAAGGTGAAAGACGGCCGCAGCGAACTCCACGGCGACGCCTGGGAGATCTCGCAAGGCGGTATGCATTTGGTATCTGAAGAAAACAAGTCATTCAGTTTTATGAATTTGGTATTCATATCCCCCCATTTTCCCGAGACCTACTGGCATTTCTGTGCAGGGGCCAGGGCAAACGGCATCAACGTTCTGGCTATCGCCGACACTCCCTATGAGCAGCTGGCTCCCGAGCTAAAGGCGTCATTGACAGAGTATTACAAAGTGAACAACCTCGAAGACTACAACGAGGTTTTCAGGGCTGTGGCCTTCTTCTCCTACAAATACGGCAAGATAGACTGGCTGGAGTCCAACAATGAATACTGGCTGGAGCAGGATGCACGCCTGAGGACAGACTTCAACATCACTTCAGGCATCCGGAACGACCGCATCTCCTTCATAAAGAACAAGTCGAAGATGAAGGAGTGCTACGCCGCCGGCGGCATCCCCACCGCCCGTCAGATCAAGGCCGCGGAGGGCTTATCGAAAGTGAAAGCGTTTGCGGCGAAGACCGGCTATCCCATCATAGCCAAGCCTGACAACGGCGTGGGCGCCGGCGGAACCTGCAAGATCAACAGCTATGCGGAACTTGAGCAGTGGTTCGGCGAGCACGCGGGTAACTACGGCCTCTTCGTGATTGAAGAGTTCATCACCGGCCTGCTGGTCAGCTACGACGCTATCTACAACGACAAGGGCGAACCCGTCTTCGAAAACAACAGCGTGTTCCCGACCCCCATTATGGAGATAGTGCACAGCGGAATTGACACGTGCTACTGGTGCAACAAGACCGTGCCCAAGGCACTGTCGGACATCGGCCGGCGCACCGTGAAGGCCTTCGGCATCAAGAGCCGCTTCGTGCATCTGGAGTTCTTCCAGCTCGACCGCGACCGCGAGGGCCTCGGAAAGAAGGGCGACTACGTGGGGCTCGAAGTTAATATGCGTCCCCCGGGAGGCTTCACGCCGGATATGATGAACTTCGCGCACAGCACGGACGTGTTCCAGATATGGGCGGATATGGTCGCCTTCGGCGAGAGGCGTAAGCCTATGGGAGAGCAGTACTTCTGCGCCTATGTCGGCCGTCGCGACAACCACGTCTACAAGCACTCGCACCAGGAGATAATGGACCGCTACGGCGATGCGATGTGTATGTGCACCAGGATGAGCCCCGCCCTCGCCGACGACCTCGGCGACCAGGTCTACATCGTCCGTCTCAAGGAAAAGAAAGAGATAGACGTCTTCTTCAAGTTCCTGACGGAATAATTATTTCGCTCCGAACCTGTAGATGCAGGTGTGCGAATAAACCTCGCCGGGTCGCAGGACCGTGGGCGTGAAATCCGGATGATTGACTGCATCCGGATATTTTTGTGTCTCCAGGGCGAGTGAAGTGCGGTACTGCTCGCCGGTGAAGAAGTTTCCGCTGTAGAATTGCAGGCCAGGCTGGTCGGTAAGAATCTCGATGAAACGGCCCGACACCGGATCCTCGACCTTGCAAACGAGCTCAACACCGTCAGTGGTTTTGTCTAAGCACCAATTATGATCGTACCCGCGCGCGTTGATGAGCTGCTGGTCCTCGAATCCGATTCGTTCGCCTATGAAGTGAGGCTCGCGGAAATCGAAGGGCGTTCCTTCGACAGGAGCGATTTCGCCTGTAGGGATGCTCTCCGCATCGATAGGAATGTAATGTGATGCGTTGATAGTCATCAGATATTCCTCGACCCTGCCCTTTCCGTCGCCGCGCAGGCAGAAGAACGGATGATGAGTGAGGTTTACCGGAGTAGCCTTGTCCGTAGAGGCCGAATACGTGATGGTGAACTCATTCCGGGCGTTTAGAGCATATGTCATCGTGATGTCCAGATTCCCCGGCCAGCCCTCCAGCCCGTCGGGATGCAGCAGGTGCAGCACAATCGAACTGTCGGTCAGTGCGAGCACGTCCCAGTAGAGGTTGTCCACCCCCTTGAATCCGCCGTGGAGCGTATTGTGCCCGTTGTCGTTCATAGGTGTATGGTACACCTCGCCGTCCAGCTCGAACTGCGCTGCCCCGATTCTGTTGGCCACCGGCCCCACGCACGCGCCCAGAAAGCGCTCGCCCGTGGGGTTGATGTATTCCTCCGCCCTTTTATGGCCTATGACCATGTTCGCTATGTTCCCATCGCGATCGGGCGTCTCCAGCGACATTACCCTCGCTCCGAAATCAGTGACAGTCATAGTCACGTCTCCGGCGTTGAGAGTGTAAACTTTAGGGGTCCTCTGGCAAGCCACGAGAGCCAGGAATGCTGCAAGAATCAGAAATCGTTTCATATTATTCAAAGTTAAGTAAAAAATTTTGCGAGAATTCTTGCTTATTAAAAAAAACGTTGTACCTTTGCAGTGTACTATTAAACTAATACACGCAAAAGATATGATTGAGATTAAGAATTTAGCGTTCAGTTACGGCAGCAAAAACGTGCTGAACAACATCTCGATGAAACTTGAGCCGGGGAAGATCTACGGTCTTCTCGGAGAGAACGGAGTGGGCAAGACAACGCTTCTGACTCTCCTTTGCGGTCTCAAGAAAGCTCAGGAGGGAAGCATCACAACCGACGGACTCGATCCGTACAAGCGCCTGCCTTCTTTCCTCGAGAATCTTTACTACCTCCCCGATGAGGTGGCTCCCCTGAACACCACGGCAAATGAATGGGCCAAAGCTACCGGAAAATTCTGGCCGGACTTCAGCCTCGACACCTATATTAATATTATGAAGGAGTTCGAGACCGACGGCAGCCAGAAGATGAACTCGATGTCTGCCGGCCAGCTCAAGAAAGCCTACATAGCCTTCGCTCTGGCAGCCGGGACGCGGTATCTCTTTATGGACGAGCCCACCAACGGCCTGGATATCCCGTCCAAGGCTCAATTCCGCGCCGCCATTATGAAATACACCCGCGAGGACAGCACCATCGTGATCAGCACTCATCAGGTGCGCGACCTTGAGAATGTGATCGATCCTATCGTGATTCTCGACCGCTGCGACGTGCTTCTGAACGCCTCGATTCAGGAGATCAGCGAGAAGCTTTTCTTCGACTATGGCAACCAACTTCAGCCTGGCGCTCTGTATGCAGAGCAGCTTCCGGGCGGTTTCATCCAGGTGTATCCTAACACTTCAGGCAAGGAGAGCAAGGTGAACGTGGAGGCTCTCTTCAACGCCGTACACAACAACAAAGAACTCGTAAAAGGAATTTTCAGCAATGAATAATGTATTTTCAGCAAAAAGGTTCGGCAAGTATTTCTGCTACGACCTTGTTAATGCGAAGAACAACTTCGGGATCAGTTTCCTGATACTCGCATTGCTCCCTGTGACTGTGTTTATGGTGTCCGAACTGTTCAGCCTTCTTTTCAACGGCTCTTTCTGCCTGAATGCTGAAGCTTCCACACCGGGTAGGGTGACAAGCGGATTCGTGGCGGTGGCGGTGGCCCTGATGGCCGGTCCTATGAAACTCTATGGCCACGTGACCGACAAGCGCGCCGGCACATCATTCCTGATGCTGCCCGCTTCGACCTTCGAGAAATGGCTCTCGATGGTGCTTATGACGATAGTCGTGATGCCTGTGAGCCTCGGAGTAGTTTATCTGGGAGCCGATTACCTGATGGGAGTCATCTTCCCCAATTCCTTCGGCACTCCTATCCTCAAGCTGCCCGTGGATGTCGATTATTTTAATACGGCGATTCTCGGTGATTTCGACATTCATTATAACGCGGGAGGTATCGCTTATGCAAACTGGTGTATGTATGTGCTTTTCTTCACACTTGGAGCAATAGTTTTCAAGAAAGCGAAGATAGGCAAGAGCATCCTGGTGCTTTTCGGCCTTGGAATGCTGTTCTCCATCATCCTTACTGCAGTCATCGGTATTTCTGCAAATGCGGACCTGGAGTCATTCCTCTCCGGACTCGATCTGGATCCCGAGGTCGCTATGAAGATATTGTTGAACTTCTGCAGGGTCGTGATGGGCCTTGAGATAGCGGCGCTGCTCGCCCTTCTCTACTGGCGACTCCGCTCAATTAAACAATAGACGCTTATGGAATTCAACGAGAACAAACCGATCTACATCCAGATCGCGGACGGCATCTGCGAACAGATCCTGTCCGGAAAGCTGGAGCCGGGCGCACGCATCCCGTCGGTGCGCGAATGGGGCGCCACGATAGGCGTGAACCCCAACACGGTCGCCCGCTCCTACGACGAACTCACCGACCGTGGCGTCATCTTCCAGAAGAGGGGAATAGGCTTTTTTGTGGCAGAAGACGCCAAAGCGGCCATCCTCAAGACTGAAAAGAATAAATTCATCACAGAAGAATTACCCGAATTTGTTAAACGAGCCAACCTGCTTGGCATTAACTTAAAAGATTTGATATGAAAAGTATGATACTCGCAGCTTTAGTGTCTCTTGCTACCCTGACGGGCTGCAACTTCACGATAACCGGCTCGAACGAAGGCACAATAGTCAACGCCGGCCCTGAGCAGACCCGCACTGTGGACGCCGCTCCTTTCGACGTGCTCACAATCAGCATCCCCGGCGAAGTGGTCTATGAGACTGGCGCGCCGAAGGTGGTGATCATTGCCAATGAGAAATATATGGAGCATATTGTGGTCGAGCAGAACGGCAACGGACGCCTCAGCATCAAGTCTGACGACAAAAAGATCCGTTCTTTCAAGAACACTAAGATCTATATCACTTCCGACTTCCTTTCATCGCTCACCATCAACGGCGCAGTTGATATGGAGTGCAAGCACGGAATCCGTTCCACTGGCGATTTCTCGCTCACTCTCAACGGTGCAGGCGATCTCGACATAGCCGGCCTTGAGGCAGCGGATGTCACCATCAAGTGCAACGGAGCGGCCGATCTTGGCCTTACCGGGCTCAGAGCCGCCACTCTGGATGTAACTATGAACGGTGCCGGCGACGTGAAGGTCTCCGGAGAAGCCGACCGCGCTGACCTGACCATCAACGGCGCCGGCGACATCGACGCCACCGGCCTCGAAGCGGCAATCATCCGCCCG
The DNA here is from genome assembly GCA_017615435.1 of Bacteroidales bacterium. Next base: position 24,376 of record JAGAAF010000034.1, on the reverse strand, counting down.
AGCGTCCACGGCGTCGGTTCCGTCCGCACGCGCTAAAGCAGCGCGGCGAGGGAGTCGTAGTAGGTCTTGGAGACGGGGATGGGAGGGCAGCCCGGGGTGTCGAGATCTGCGAAGACGAAGCCGGAGGCGTCTTTCCTGAGCACTGTGACGTGCGAGGGATTAACGAAGAAGGCTCTCTGGCACCTCTGCAGGCCCTGCTTGTGCAGCATATCCTCAAGACGCTTCATCGAGGAGCGCAACTGATATTTCTTTACGCTGGAGCCATCGAGATACACTATGTTCACATAGTTCTCGTTGGCTTCTACGTATAAGAGGGAACTGGCGGCCACGGCGAGCTTGAGCTTCTGGTTCGAATCCTTGAAACGGATGAGGTTGTCGTCGCCGGCGGGTTCGAGAGTCTCGCGGTTATGCGCATAGATCATAGTTCCCATCTCGATGAGAAGATAGGGGATTATAAGGATGCCGAAGAAGTCCACCAGACTCTTGGGAAGGGCTTCGAAATAGCTGTACTGAACGCTCTGGCCGATAGTGATCAGAGTCATATACATAGCCCCGAAGCAGGCGAAGATGAAGAATTCTCCCACACACCAGCCCGCATAGAAGAGGGGAGTGGGGTTCATCTTGTTCCTGAGGAAATAGAACGCCAGGCGCGTCCCGACCAGGACCAGCAGGAGGATGGTGGTGAGGATAGTGACGTTGAACTCCATATAAACATTTCCTTCACTGAGGAACTTGACTATTCCTTCCGGTTTGTAAACCAGGACGAAAAGAAGGAAATAGAGGGGCAGGCCCACAAAATGGACTATCTGGGTAGGGAACCTGAAGAAAGCTTCGGGAATACTTCTGTTGTTCTGCATAACGCACAAAGATAAATATATATTGTTATCTTTGCAAAGTATGTCTAAAACCTGGATCAAGACACTCGCCGCGCTTGCGGCATCACTTCTCTTAAGCTCCTGCTGGTTAAGAAGCGGGAACACTTCCGGCGATACAATCCCCGAAGTCAAGGGCTTCGAACTCCTCAGCTATGTCCCTTCGGACGCCTGCGGAGTAATCGTGTGTGAAAGGGCCGCCGCCGGGCTTGAGAATCTCTTCGATTCGGGCAGCGTCTTCCGTGAGCTGGCCTATGGCCGTCTGGCCGATTCCAAGATGGTGATATCCTACCATTTCGTGGGCGAACTCATCCCTATGATCGCGGTGGACGCGGGCAAGTCGCAGGCGGATTCGAAGCAGGCCGTGGAGATAATCGAATCGGCCGCCGAACTCGAGCTGGAAGCGCGCATTGTGCAGAAAGCGACACGCAACGGACGCAGGAACGTGCTGCTGATCAGTCCGTCCGGACCCATCCTGGATGCCGCCGAAAGGCATATGGAGGCGCACACCTCCGTGCTGGAAGTGGTAGGCCTTACGGACGCGCTGGAAAAAGCGCCCGCACGCGGGGATGTGGTGATCTTCCGCAACGATGCGATCGCCAACCTCCTTCCGAAGGATTTTCTCTCCAAATACATAAGCCGCAAGCAGCTCGTAAGCTTCATCAAAGGCTATTCGGAGTGGACCGTGATGCATCTGGAGGGCACGGAAACAGCCGGAAAGGGCGTGTACCTCAGCTACGATGTGCGCACGGTGCATCCGGACGATTTCAGCAAATCCGCGCAGGTCTTTGAGGATCAGGGCTACGGCGAAAGCAAGGTCGCCAGTATGCTCCCTCAGGGCACGACCTACGTGATCGACCAGCCCGTGGCATCCTTCGATAACTTGTTGGAAGCGCGTAAAAAGAATCTCGACGCCCGCGGGGGCTTGAACAAGTTTACGAACACCTGTTCGCAGCTCGCCCGCAGCACCGGCACGGACCCGGTCAAATGGGCCGCAGAAATAGACATTAAAGAAATCGCGAAGGTGCAATGGAGGGGCGAGGAAGTGGTCCTCATCCGTCCGGGCAAGCCGCTGGTCTCGCACAACGTACGTTTCAACCAGCACCGCGGCTTCGTGACAACTCTCTTCGGCCAGGGCTATGCTCTTGCGGACGATACTCACGACGCGTGCATAGGCAACTGGATCGTGATAGGCGGCGAGGATGCCGTCAAGCATTTCCTGGCATCGGAAGTCAAGCAGAAGCTTCACTATTGGCCGACGAAGAACGTCAAGGCGATAGTGCTGGCCGACGACTGCCAGCTCACCTGGACAAGAAGCGAATTACGCTTCGACGTGTATAGAACCTATTAAGTATGCTCAAGATAAAGTCACTCAACAAGCAGCTCGAGCGCAGTTTCAGAAAGAACTGGTGGAGGCCTGCTCTCTCCAACTACAAAGGGGAGACTATGAACTACGCAATGCTCGCGGAACGCATAGCCATCATCCACCGCCACTACAGGCGTTTCGGCATCAATCCGGGCGACAAAATCGCCATCTGCGGGCGCAACCAGGCCAACTGGGGTGTGAGTTTCCTCTCCGCGATGACCTATGGCGCCGTGCCCGTGCCGCTGCTTCACGATTTCAACCCGGCCAACATCAACGACCTCCTGGTCCACGCCGAGGCGAAGGTGCTGTTCGTGGATGAACTGATATGGGAAAAGCTCGACCCTTCGAAGTTCACCGACCTCCTGGCTGCCGTGAACATTTCGGACTTCCGCATACTTTACACCACAATCAAGAATCTGGATGAGGAGAGGGCGAAGGTTATAGCCGACTTCCACACTGAATACGCTTCCGGAGTCCGTCCCGAGAACATTGATTATTACCGCGATTCCCCGGACGAACTGGCGCTTATCAATTACACATCTGGCACTTCCGGTTTCTCCAAGGGCGTGATGATTCCTTACAGGGCACTCATCGCAAACGTGGAATTCGCGGCGAACGAGGCCGAGCCGCAGATGGACTTCACTTCCGATATGGTGGCGATGCTCCCGAGCGCGCATATGTACGGCCTTATGTTCGAATTCCTCTTCGAGATGTGCATAGGCGCGCACACGCACTTCCTCTCGAAGACTCCGAGCCCGAAGGTGATTATGACCGCGTTCCAGGAGATTCATCCCGCGGTTATCATCTCTGTCCCGCTCATTATCGAGAAGGTCTACAAAAACCAGATAAAGCCTATGATGAGGCGCTTCCGCTTCTTCTTCGATATCCCGCTGATCGGGCGGCTGCTGACAAGGTCCATACGCAAGCGCGTGAAGACTGCCTTCGGCGGCACGTTTGAAGAAGTGATACTCGGCGGTGCGGCCGTGAACCCGGAGGTAGAGAGGTTCTTCCACAAAATGGGCTTCCCGTTCACGGCGGGCTACGGTATGACCGAGTGTGCTCCCATCATCACCTACGCGCACTGGAACCGCTCCAAGGTGGGCTCTGCAGGCAAACCGGTCGCGGGCTGCAAGATACGCATAGACTCGAAGGATCCCGAGAAGATCCCCGGCGAGGTGCAGGTATCCGGGCCCAACGTGTTCCTTGGTTACTACCGCAACGATGAAGCGACCGCGGCCGCCTTTACGGAAGACGGTTGGTTCCGCACCGGCGATATGGGCATTATCCGTAAAGGCTATCTCTACCTCAAGGGACGCCTCAAGTGTATGATCCTTTCCGCGAACGGACAGAACATTTACCCAGAAGAGTTGGAGGCTGTAATCAACAGCGTGCAGTATGTGGTGGAATCGCTGGTGGTGGAAGAGAAGGGCGGACTTACCGCTATCGTCTATCCGGATTACGTAACCGCGTCAATCGATGGGGTGGACGAGGAAGAACTCGAGGGCAAACTGCAGAGCAGCATACCTGAAATCAACGAGCTTCTCCCCAATTATGCACACATACGCAAGATGGAGTTCATCAAGGAAGATTTCGAGCGTACTCCGAAGCGCAGCATCAAACGTTACCTGTATCAGAAAGAAAACTGATTATGAATAAATTCGACGAAAGGTACATCGAGATGGCCGAGGTCTGGGCCAAGAATTCGTATTGCAAGCGCCGCCAGGTGGGCGCCCTGCTCGTAAAGGACCGTATGATTATTTCCGACGGTTACAACGGCACCCCTTCTGGTTTTGAGAACCAGTGCGAGGACGAAAACGACGTCACAAAGCCTTACGTGCTCCACGCCGAAGCGAATGCGATCACCAAGGTCGCGAAGTCGGGCAACAGCTCCGAGGGCGCGACCCTCTATGTCACCGCGTCCCCGTGTATGGAATGCGCGAAGCTCATAATCCAGTCGGGCATCAAGAGGGTGGTCTATAAAGACCTTTACAGGATCACGGACGGCATCGATCTTCTGAAGAGCGCCAATATCGAGTGCGAACAGCTGGACGTAAAGAATGAAAAAGACTGAGTTCAGTGTCGTCGCGATAGCCCTTCTGGGTATCCTGATCGGTGTGATGGGGGTCCTGACCTACCAGAAAATCACCGAGCGCAAGCGTGCGCTCCGCACCGAATATCAGGACTGGCGAAAACTCAATCTCATACTTCAGAAAATTGACGACAACTATGTGGATCCCGTAGACAGGAAGAAGGTGACCGACGCCGCCGTGGAGGCAGCTCTCGGGCAGCTCGACCCGCATTCTGTCTACCTTCCGCCGCAGGAACTCGAGGAGTCCGAGACTAGCCTCGCCGGCGGCTTCGACGGAATAGGAATCCAGTTCAACGTGCCCAACGACACCGCCGTGGTGATCGAGGTCATCCCTGGCGGCCCGTCGGAAAAGGTCGGTCTGCTTCCGGGCGACCGCCTGCTGAAAGTGGACACGATAGACATTGCCGGGTGCAGGTACCCTCAGGACAGTATGGTCCGCAGGATGAGAGGCGTTGCCGGCAGCAAAGTCACCGTCACGGTCAAGCGCGGCGGGGAAGTGATCCCGTTCGAGATCACTAGGGACAAGATCCCGACCCACAGCGTGGACGCTTCGTTTATGGTGGGCGACAGCACGGGCTATATCCGCCTTTCGAAGTTCGCCCGCACCACCTTCAAGGAATTCAGCGACGCTGCGGCTGCCCTGAAGAAAGAGGGTATGCGTGAGCTCATTTTCGACCTTCGCGACAACTCGGGCGGTTACCTTGACCAGGCGCTGCTTCTGAGCAACTCCTTCCTCGAGGCGGGCGATACCATAGTCTATCTCGAAGGTCTGCACCGCAAGCGTGAGGACTACCTCGCGGACGGCCGCGGGCTGCTTAAGGATATGCGGCTGAAGGTGCTCATCAACGAGGGCAGCGCTTCTTCGAGCGAGATCTTCGCCGGCGCGATTCAGGACAACCACAGGGGAATAGTCTACGGCCGGCGTTCGTTCGGCAAGGGCCTCGTGCAGGAACCCGTTTTCTTCACGGACGGCAGCGGGATACGGCTGACCGTGGCCCGTTTCTACACCCCTTCAGGCCGCTGCATCCAGAAGCCGTACACTCCCGACTATGCCTACGAGGTCTATAAGCGCTACGACGAAGGGGAGATGGTCGACGCCGACAGTATGAACGTGAGCAAGGGCGGCATTTTGCCGGACGTGTTCGTGCCCATCGACACCACCCGGGCCAGCGACTTCTATCTGAAGTGCAACCGCAAGGCCACCACTATGCGCTTCTCGTCGGCTTACTTCGACTCACACAAGGGCGAGCTTCAGGCGATAGACGACTACTCCGCGCTTTTGAGATATCTGGACCGCGCCGGGCTCGACAGGAAATTCCTCGAGTTCGCCCGCGTGAAGGACGGATTAGTGCCGAAGAAAGGGGAGTGGGAAGAGTCGGAGAGTTATATGATGACTCAGATCAAGGCTCTTGTCGGCCGCTATTCGAAGCTGGGCGACAATGCCTTCTACCACCTGTATCTGCAGATCGACGACGTGTTCGCCGCAGCTACTGGGCAATAAAGCTGTAAACTATATTTCCGATTTCTTTCGCGGCGCCGGTCTTGCTCCGCGAGAAGCGGCTGCGTCTGGCGGCTCCGAGCGCATAGTTGCGCAGGCATTCGTCGGATGACGACACTCCGTCCTGGATCTTCGCGTCAACGACGTCGCCTGCCGCATTCACCGTGATGATAACAGTGACTTCTCCCGCGCCTATGCACTTGTAAGCGGGAATGGGGAGGTAACTGCCCTTGCGGTCGCCGAGAGAGTAGGAGAGAACTGAAGGGCCCTGGTATTCGGGCTCATTGGTTTCGGCTTCTTTGGGCTTAGGCTTGGATACTGATGCGCTGAAATCCTCCTCGCGGCGGTTCATATTGGCTTTGTACTGCTGCTCGATGCGCTTGGCGTCGTCGTAGAGTTTCTTGGCATCAGTGCCACGGTCGTCTTTGAGCTTGCTGCGGTCTACGGCAATGTTGCGCGGCGCTTCGCCTTGGACACCCGCTTCACGAAGCATCTTCTCCACACGTTCGTTGGCTGCTTTTTGTCTGGCGATTTCGCGCTCGAGTTTTTCGATCGGATCCTGTTTGCTGAAATCAAGCAGGAAACTCTGGCGCTGCCTGTCGATCGAGGGGCGGACAACCGTGAGGAGTAAAATGAGAATCACCGCGAGGTGTACGCTCACGGTGACCAGTATTCCTATGAGGTTGTCGCGCATAACGGCAGCGGCCTCCTATTTCTGCTGCTTGAGTTCCTTGCGGATGGTGGTGGTGATAACGTCGATGGCGACTTTGTTGTGACCACCCTGGGGGATGATGATGTCGGCGTAGCGCTTGCTCGGCTCGATGAACTGGAGGTACATCGGCTTCACCGTCTTGCTGTAACGCTCTATAACCCAGCGGACGTCCTTGCCGCGCTCAACTATGTCGCGCGTCATTACTCGCATCAAGCGGTCGTCGTCGTCGGCATCCACGAAAATCTTGATGTCCATCTGGTCGCGAAGCTCGGGGCAGGTGAACACGAGGATGCCTTCGATGATGATGACGTCGGCCGGATCCACGTGGACAGTCTCAGTCTTGCTGCGGCTGCAGGAAATGTACGAGTAGACGGGCTGCTCTATGCTCTTGCCGCTCTTCAGTTCGGAGAGCTGCTTGCAGATGAGCTCCCAGTCGATTGCGTCCGGGTGATCGAAGTTGTGGTTGCGCTTCTCCTCGTCGGTGAGATCGCTCGAGTCCTTGTAATACGAATCCAGGGGAATCGTCACTACGCTTTCTCCCTTAAGAGTCTCTGTAATAGCCCTGACTACCGTGGTCTTGCCACTGCCGGAACCTCCGGCGATACCGATAACTAACATATGGCTTAAAATTCCGCGTTTTTAGGAGTTCTCGGGAACGGGATAACGTCCCTAATGTTCTGCATTCCGGTGATGAAGAGCAGAAGGCGTTCGAAACCGAGACCGAAACCGGAATGGGGGCAGGAGCCGAAACGGCGGGTGTCCAGGTACCACTCCAGGTTGTCGCGCTTCATATGGAGCTCGTCGATTCTGCCTTCGAGCTTCTTCAGGTCGGCTTCACGCTCCGATCCTCCGATAATCTCTCCGATCTTCGGGAAGAGAACGTCCATCGCGCGGACGGTCTTTCCGTCTTCGTTCTGCTTCATATAGAAGGCCTTGATGTCCTTCGGATAATCCGTGAGGATGACCGGGCGCTTGAAGTGCTCTTCCACAAGATATCTTTCGTGTTCGCTCTGGAGATCCGTTCCCCAGTCGACGGGATATTCAAACTGATGGCCATTGGCGACGGCTTCCTCGAGGATCTTGATGCCTTCGCCGTAGGGCAGGCGCACGAACTCGGTGTCGATTACGCCTTCCAGACGCGCTATGAGGGTGTCGTCGTAGCGGTCGTTGAGGAACTGGATGTCGTCGCGGCAGTTGTCCAGAGCGTACTTCACGAGGCTCTTGATGAAGTCCTCGGCGAGATCCATATTGTCCTTGATGTCGTAGAATGCCATCTCGGGCTCTATCATCCAGAACTCTGCGAGGTGGCGGGGGGTGTTGGAGTTTTCGGCGCGGAAGGTGGGACCGAAGGTGTAGATTTCGCCCACTGCCGTGGCTCCGAGCTCACCTTCGAGCTGGCCGCTCACGGTGAGGCTGGTCATTTTTCCGAAGAAATCCTTGCTGTAATCCGGCAGGCCTTTCTTGTTCTTCGGAACGTTGTTGAGGTCCAGGGTAGTGACCTGGAACATCTGGCCGGCGCCTTCTGCGTCGGATTCGGTGATAAGGGGAGTGTTGAGGTACACGAAGCCCTTATCGTGGAAATACTGATGGATGGCGAAGGCCATCTGGCTGCGGAGACGGTACACGGCTCCGAAGGTGTTCGTGCGCGGGCGCATATGGGCGACCGTCCTCAGATATTCGAAGGACGTGTCCTTTTTCTGGAGGGGGTAGCGCATAGGATCGCATTCGCCGTAGATCTCTATCTCTTTCGCCTTTATCTCCACGGCCTGGCCGCTGCCTATCGACTCCACCAGCGTACCGGTCACGCCTATGCAGGCGCCGGTGCTGATGCGTGCGAGGACGGGTTCCGTCTCCGCATTCTTGTCCACCACTATCTGGATATTCTTGATAGTGCTGCCGTCGTTAAGCGCGATGAACGCTATCTCTTTGTTTCCTCTTTTCGTCCTTACCCAACCTTTGGCGAGGACGTCCTGTCCTGCTGGCATTACCAGCAAGTCTTTCACCTTCGTACGAAGTATTTCCTTTGCCATTTATTCTTTTTTTAAAAAGAGCAGCCCCCATTGCGAGGGCTGCTCATATGAGAGAGCCTGAGTTTACTCAGACGGTTTCCTTGCGGAATACATAATCTTAAGCGCGGAGCAGCGGCGCAGCTCCTGCTTAACGTCGGTAATGATACCCATTCGGACATCCTGGTCGGCACGGATGCAGACGGTCATAAGAGGACGATCGCCCTCGTTCATAGCCTCACGCTCCGATGCGACGAAATCGCGGATGTCTTCCTTGGTCTTGAAGGAATCGTTCAACTGGATACGTGCGTCGGTACCGTACTGCGCCTGAAGCGAGCGGATAGGGGTACCGATGTTGATGTAAGACGAAAGGTCTTTGCGCTCCAGTTTCGTGACCTCGGAAGCCTCGGGAAGCTTAACCTGCACTTTGTTCTCGGTCTCACGCATCTGCGTGGTCACCATAAAGAAGAACAGGAGCATAAACACGATATCGGAGAGGGAACCCGAAGAGATTCCGGGAACTTCCTTCTTGTTGTTGCCACCAAACATTGACATAACTTGGTCCTCCTATTATCTTGTTGATGCGTTAACGTCCTTAGGCTCTGCTTCGGAAATGTTCTGGGGAACGGCCTTCTTGACCCATCCCTGCTCCTCCTCCGAGAGGCGGGCATACTTCTTTCCGAAATTGGCCATCGAGAATTCGTCGCGGAGTTCGTTGACTGCCTTCACAAGCTCGTTCTGAACTGCGATGTACCTTGAATAACTGGTACCGCGGTCGTTCTGAAGGGAGATGACACCCTTCGACACGGGAACGGCCTTGAAACCCTCGATCTCCTTCACTTCCTTTTCGGGAAGGTTGGGATCGTTGTTCGGGTTATCGAGGAACTCCTTGATTTTGTCCTTCAGGTAAGCGATTTCAATCGGCTCACTACCGGCAAGTACCCTATCCGCGGAATTGATCCTCACCACGATGATGTTTCGACGGTTGATCTTCTGGTCCTCTACCTGCTGCTTTGAGTCAGGGATAGGAGGAAGACGACGCGAAAGACCGGTCTGGCTTCCCATAGTCGTTGTCATAAGGAAGTAGCAGAGCAGGAGGAAAGCGATATCCGCAGTTGAACTGGTATTTAAACCCGGAGTTTTCTTCTTGGACATAGTGTTGTTACTTTGCCTGTTTCTTGTTGCGGATGCCGGCCACAATCTCGCCAACTATGATGGAGAGGATGGTGAGGGCACCTACGAGGTAAGTCAGATTGAGAATTGTATCCGTGAGTTTGAGGGTTGACTTCGAGGGCTGCTCAAGCATACCGAGGGCCTCGGAACCCGGCGACAGCAGATACACCACAAGGACAACGACAGCCGTGCCTCCAAGAACGATGAGTATCTTCCAGAGGAAGGCTTTATTGTTCTTGACCGCGATAGCACCGCCGATGACGAGGATGCTGATCAGCGCGAAGACAACCATCGCATAAGTCCAGTAGAACAGGAGATCAACGGCTGCACCGTCGTTCTTCTCGAAGCCGTAGATCCAGGCTCCGATGAAGATCGCGACGCTGAGCAGAAGAAGCCCCAGCAGGATCCATTTGATGATTTTACTGTAGTCTTTCATTGTGTGTGATTATTTTGCCTTGTATGCGGTGAGAACGTCCACGAGGTCGATCGATGCCTCTTCCATATCGATGGTGATGCTGTCGATCTTGGCGAGGATGTAGTTGTAGAAGACCTGGAGGATCATAGCTACGATAAGACCCGCGACGGTAGTGATAAGAGCGACCTTCATACCGCCAGCCACAACGTTAGGGGAGATGTCACCTGCAGCCTGGATAGCGTCGAAGGCCTGGATCATACCGATAACGGTTCCAAGGAATCCGAGGGACGGGGCGATGGCGATGAAGAGAGAAATCCAAGAGAGGCCGTTCTCAAGCATACTCATCTGAATGGAACCTGAAGAAACGACGTTCTTCTCCACGACATCAAGACCCTGGTCGTAACGATCAAGTCCGTCGTAGAAGATCTTGGCCACAGGACCGCGGGTATTGCGGCAAACATCCTTCGCTGCCTCGATTCCGCCTGCCTTGAGGGCTTCTTCGACCTTCTCGACAAGTGCCTTGGCGTTAGTCCTTGAGAACGAGAGGTAAAGGATACGCTCGATCGAGAGGGCCATACCGAGGATAAGGCAGATGATAACGAGTGACATAAAGCCGGCACCACCCTCGATGAACTTGGTCTTGAGGGCCTGGTGGAGAGGAATCTCGCTCTGAGTGTTGAACGGATCAACCTCAGCGTCGTCTGCAGGTGCGGCTACTTCTGTAGCTTCAGGTGCAGCCTGCTCAGATTCCTGTGCCGATGCGATGTTGGCGGAGAAGACCAGAATGGCCGCTGCTGCCAAAAACATGGAAATCTTTTTCATAACTGTTTTTGATTGTAGTTTTTAATTGTTGTTATTGATTTTGTTGTTTATGTCTTTTCGCAAATTCGATGCAATATAGTAAAAAAACTTGAAAGTATTACCATTAAACTGCCTTGTTAAACAGGTTTAACGCGTTATGTGTGGTCGCGTGCGCGACCTGTTCCACGCTAATCTGTTTCAGCTCAGCGAGTTTGGCGGCGATGATGGGAATGTACGAACTTTCGTTGCGTGTGCCCCTCAACGGCGTGGGCGCAAGGTAAGGGGCGTCGGTTTCGAGAAGTATCATCTCGATGGGGATGTTCTTCACGGCCTCGGCGATTCCCGCCTTCTTGAAGGTGAGGACTCCGCCTATTCCGACACTCCAGTCGCCGTATTTACGTATTCTCGCAGCGGTCTCCGCACTTCCGCTGAAGGCGTGGAGGTTGCCTCTCAGCCCAAGTCCGCGGCAACTGTCAAGCACTGAGAAAAAGTCGTCAGTGGCATCGCGCAGATGGATATTCACCGGAAGATCAAGCCTGGCCGCGAGCTCCAGCTGGGCCTTGAGCGCGTCTTTCTGCTGCTCTTTGAACTCCGTGCTGAAATGGTAATCCAGGCCGACCTCTCCGATGGCCACGAAGCGCTCCGGATTCTTTGCCAGTTCATAGACTTTGTCGACCTCATCCTGCCAGTCTTCCTTCACCGAACCGGGGTAGAGGCCCAGCATCGGGAACAGAACGCCCGGATGCTGCCCGCACAAGTCGAGCATACTCTGGCGCTCACTGCTGTCGATATCCGCCTGCAGCATCTTCGTGACTCCCGCCTCGACCGCCCTGGCGATCACCTGCTGTCGATCGTCGTTATAAACCTCGTCGTTGAAATGACAATGTGTGTCGATGAATTCCATTGATACAAATTTAATCAATTTCGAACTAGTATCATACACCGTTGCAGCAAATCGGTGACGATAAATCCGCCGGTTTCGAGAGTTCCGACAAGGGTGGCGGTCTGGACGTAATCGATTCCGAGCTGTTCGGAGATTTCTTCGACACAGATTCCGCGGTTGAGTTTGATGCAGACGGCTATCCGGCAGAGTTTTTCGAGGGTGTCCGCGTCCGTGCTTCCGGAGTAGCGGTCACGGACTTCTTCTTCCAGTTCGGCTTTGCGGCGACGGTTGTAGGTGCCGAGTCCGAGGGCGTCCGGCAGGGCTTCGACGTCCGCTATGGGCTCTGCAACCTTCTCGCGCAGCAGCGCGTTGCAGCCCGCCGAGCGGACATCGTCGATCCTGCCGGGCAACGCCCACACGTCGCGGCCGTAGTCGAACGCGGTATGCGCGGTAATCAGGCTTCCGCCTTTGCGTTTGGATTCCACGACTATAGTTGCGCTGGACAGTCCGGCTATTATGCGGTTGCGCCTGAGGAAGGTCGCAGCCTGGGCTCCGGTGCCGGGAGGGAAGTCGGTGACGAGGGCGCAGCCGGGAGTGCCCGCGATCTGATCGGCGTAGCGCCTATGGCCCTGCGGGTAGACGGTTTCCGGCCCGGTGGGGATGACGGCAATCGTCCGGAGTCCGGCCTCCAGCGCCGCCCGATGCGCGGTGATGTCTACGCCATACGCGAGCCCGCTCACGATCACGGGCTTGTGCTGCGCCTGCGCGAGCGTGAAAACTATGCGCCGCGTCCAGTCCTGTCCGTAGTACGACATATCGCGCGTACCCACGATGGAGATGTAGTGCCCGTCCGGGAAAAGTTCTTCCGGCGGGGAGACGCTGCGGACGTAAAGGCCGGCGGGGGAGTCGGGGCATTCGGCGAGCGCGCCAGGGTAGGCTGCTTCGCCATAGGCAAGGAATTGAATACCTTGCGCCTTCATCTCTTCGAGCTCCCGAGCGCTCTTTTCGAGTTCGGAGTCGGAGAGTAATCCTTGAAAACGCGAAAAGGGACCGAGCAAATCGTCCCTTTTACGTTCGCTCAGGCTGAATAAGGCTTCGATCGAGCCGGTTTCTTCAATCAGTCTGCGCGAAACCTTCGGATTGTACCCGAAGGCCCGGTTGAGCGTGCAGGCGCCCACCTTGATAATGTCTGAAGTTTTCATAATTCATATTGTTACAGGTTTAATTGTTGATTTACACGATCAGCATCGCATCTCCGTAGGGGCCGAAGCGGTAGCCTTCTTCGAGGGCGACACGGTAGGCGTTCATCACCTTGGTGAAGCCTCCGAAGGCCGCAACCGTCATAAGCATAGTGCTCTGCGGGAGGTGGAAGTTGCTCACGATGGCGTCCGGGATGGAGAACTCGTAAGGAGGGAAGATGAACTTGTTGGTCCACATATCGTTGTCCTTGATCTCCTTGTTGGTGGTGACGTAGGTCTCCAGGGCGCGGATGACCGTCACGCCCACGGCGACGACCTTGTGGCCGGCGCGCTTGGTGGCGTTGATCTTGTCCGCGGCCTCTCTCGTGATAATCATCCTCTCGCCGTCCATCTTGTGCTTCGAGAGATCCTCCACATCCACCGAGCGGAAATATCCCATACCCATATGGACAGTGATGAAAGTCTTGTCTATATCCTTGAGTATCATCCTGTTGAAGAGCTCGCGGCTGAAATGGAGTCCGGCAGCGGGAGCGCTCACTGCGCCTTCGTTCTTCGCGAAGATGGTCTGATAGTTCTCAACGTCGGATTCGTCGGTCTCTTCCTTGACCCACTCCGGAACCGGTGTGTGGCCGAGGGCGTAGAGGGCCTGCTTGAACTCCTCGTAAGGTCCGTCGTAGAGGAAACGGAGGGTACGGCCGCGTGAGGTCGTGTTGTCGATAACCTCTGCCACCATACTGTCGTCCTCGCCGAAATACAGCTTGTTGCCTATGCGGATCTTGCGGGCGGGCTCCACGATAACATCCCAGAGCCTCTGCTCCTTGCTGAGTTCCCTAAGAAGAAACACCACGATGTCGGCCTCGGTCTTCTCCTTCTTTCCGTAAAGCTTGGCGGGGATGACCTTGGTGTCGTTGAGGACGAAGTTGTCGCCCTTTCCGAAATATTCGATGATGTCCTTGAACTGCCTGTGCTCGATTTCTCCGCTGTCTTTATGAAGAACGAGAAGGCGGCATTCGTCTCTCCAGCGGGTGGGCTCAGTTGCGATTCTCTCTTGCGGGAGTTCAAAATTGAATTGAGAAAGTTTCATTACCGTATAAAGACTAGTATTTAATATACGGCCACTTTCCCCAAAAAGTTTCACGCGTCCGATTAGATATTCATCAAAATGCGGCGGGCGAGGGGATGGAGGGTGTTGCAGCGGGTTCCGAGGTTGTTCACGAAGCCGAGCGGATGCCCTTCGAAGGCGACACAGCAGAATCCGCGGGGGGCGTCGGGGAACCTGAGCGGGTCGTGGTGCAGGTATTCGAGCGCCTGCTGCCGGGTCAGCTCTATCACGGGGTATTCGCCACGGAACGCCAGGCTGAGCGCGTAGTCGGGGTCGGGAATCAGCTTCCCGCCTTTCTCCACGCCGGAAGGTACGCCGGCGCGTAACGGATGAAGCTTTGCGAAATCCGCTTTGCGCGACGGCGTTGACTCGCCCGATTTAATCAATGATCCGACCCACTGGCCCTCGCCGGGCACTTCGCCTGCGCGAAGCAGGTTGCCGTGGCGGGTCAGGCGCACTCCGTACTGCGGGAATTCATCTTCGGGGGGTATGATGGAGCCGCCAAGTTCGGAGGCTGCCCATTCGAGATTGTCGTCGTTCTCGGCGTCTTCGTAGGTGCAGGTGGAATACACGAGGATGCCGCCGGGCCTCAGCGCCGGCCACACATCGGCAAGAATGCGCTTCTGCCGCGCGGCGCACAGCTGGACGTTCTGTTCGCTCCACTCCTCCACGGCACGTGGGTCTTTGCGGAACATCCCCTCGCCGGAGCACGGCACATCCGCAACGATAATGTCGAACGCACCTGCGAACTGAGCGAAAGCGACCGGATCCACAGAGGTCACCATCACGTTAGGGTCTCCCCACATCGCCACATTGTCGCTGAGGATGCGGCTTCGGTCGCGCATCACCTCGTTCGCGACGAGCAGGAACCCGTCGCCCAGAGCCTCGCGCAAGGAAGCCGCGATGTCGGTGGTCTTTCCTCCCGGCGCTGCGCAGAGATCCAGAACCCTGATGCCCGGAGCCTTCAGGCGCTCGAGAGCCTTTCTGAAGATGTGGCCCACATACATAGCGGAGGAATCCTGCACATAGTAGCAACCTGCGTGGAGCAGCGGGTCCAGGGTGAACACCGGTCGCTCCGCGAGCATACGCCCGTACGGGCTCCAAGGCACCGGTGTTCCTTCCGGACCCGCGCAACCCTTGAACGGGTTCAATCGTATGGAGACGCTGGGACTCATTACACTTTCGCCTCCCTGAAGACTTCCAGGATTGACGGATAAGTATTCTTTAAGAACGGAGGCAGGCTGGATTTGGCGACCCAGACGGCCTTGCTGATGTCTTCTTCGCGCTGGGGGATGAGCTCCACGGGCTTGGTGTAGAGCATATCGTACCACCACGTGTGCTTGAGATGCCAGATGCCGTCCCTGATATAGCAGTGGTCGGTGATGCAGATAAGATCCCTGAGCTCCAGCTCGTCCACACCCGTCTCTTCCTGAACTTCGCGTATGGCGGTCACTTCGATGTCTTCTCCCTCTTCACGATGGCCTTTCGGCAGGTCCCACAGGCCGTTGCGGTTGATAAGAAGGAAGTCGTCGCGCCTGTTCACGACCAGACCGCCGGCCGCATCCACATTCTTGAACTGTGCGCACAGGTCCGCGTACGCGGCGTCCGTGTCCTCCGTGGGAATATAGATGCGGGAGAGCGAATCCGTCTGCTCGAACATATGCACCAGAGTGCCGATATCGATCCTGATCCCGGGATGGAAGACTACGGCGTTCGGGTCCGACAGCGAATCGTCCGTCGGCGGGCAGATGATGATACAGCGCTTCTCGAAGTAGATCTTGTGCATTTTATTATCTTTGCAGAACAAATATAATGAAAAACAATGGCAGCGCAATATACAAGCAAGCACGGAATAGTCGGCCGTTCCCAACCGGAGCTCTTTATGGCCTTCACGGATATGCGCAACTTCACGCGTATGGTTCCTCAGGACCAGCAGGTCTCGCTCGAGGCTGATTTCGACACCCTCACGGCGACCGCGCAGGGAATGAGTTTCAGCGCGAAGATAATCGAGCGCGTCCCGTACACCAGGATAGTGGCGGAAGACAACGGCGCGCCCTTCCATTTTTCAATAACCTTCCATTTCGACGACGGCGGCGCAGGAAAGACCGATTTCTGGGTGGAGGTCGACGCCGAACTTAACGGTATCCTGAAGATGATGCTGGGAAACAAGATCCAGGAAGCCCTGGACAAATTGGTCGACGGAATGGTGGAGGCCTCAGCTCAGATATGAAAAAGATAATTGTAACGGTTTTGGCGCTGGTGGTTGCGGTGGCGGTAGCTGCGCAGAGCACGAAGGAGGAGTACCTCGAGAAGTATCTTCGTCTGGTGAACCGCCTGAGTTATTCCGGTGTGGGAATCGAGACTTTCATTGACAAATGGGAGGCTGCGTTCCCCGACGACGGTATGATGCTGGAGGCCCGCTGCAATTACTACCTGGACAAGAGTATGACTACGCAGCTGGTCGCAAAAGAGGGCAGCAAGTATCTGGGCAACAAACCGGCCCTTTCCGTTCCGGACTCGACCGGAAAGGTGGTGAATTTCTTCGAGGAGATGTTCTTCGACGACGAACTGTTCGGCAAAGCTGTCAGTTATCTCTACAAGGCCATCGAACTCTATCCCACGGAAATGGTCTACCGCAACGACCTCATCGAGTGCCTTTTCGCCTATGAGAAGGAATCTCCGGATATGGCGGTGAAGGAGATTGAAAAGATAGTGGAGATGGAGAAAACCACTCATCCTGAGTGGCTGGTAAATGGCGTTACGGCGAAAGACGGGGATTTGTCTGAAATGCTTTCACTGCGCTGTCTCCCGCTCTGGAACATCGGAACACCTGCTGCATACGAGTCGTTCTACTCACTATCTCAAGCGCTCGCCAAGCTGTTTCCTAAGGACTCCAATTACCAGGATAACATCGGTTCTTACTGGCTGGTCGCGAAGGGTAACGATAAGAAGGCGATGAAATTCTACAAAAAGGCCCTGAAGCTGAACCCGGACGACGAAGTCGCCAAGACCAACATCAAGATAATCGAGAGGCGCAAGGCCAAAAAGAAATAGCTAGAGCGTTTCGCCCTTCACAGACTTTGCGGGATCTATTCTGGAGATCTGCAGCGACGGCAGCAACAGCAAAAGCATAATCACGCACCAAGCGAGTATGTCGGTCACCAAGATGGCCGGGATGTTCACGCTCACGGGCACATACGAGACGAAGTAGTTGGCCGGGTTGAGCTTGATGAGGTGAGTCGTGCCCTGAATCAGGCAGAAGAGCAGCGCAGCCGCATTGCCGGCCGCCAGGCCCAGCACCGTAGAGCGCGACGCGACGCGCAGGAAGGTGCGGGCGATCCCGCGGTCCGGCATACCTAGCGCTTTCAAAGTGCCGATGGTCGGAGTACTGCGCATAATCATAATAAGCAGCCCCGATATCATATTGAACGCCGCGACCAGCGCCATCAGCAGCAGGATTGCGAGAACATTCATATCGATGAGCTGCATCCAGTCGAAAAGATTCGCGAACCGGTAGGACGATGCCGCAGACAGCAGCCCGGTCGAGTACCCGATCTCGCCGGCCTTCTCAATCATACCCCCGCGCGTGCGGAATTCGTCGGCCAGCCGGATCTCGAGCGCGCCCGATTCGTCCTCCGCATAGCCCAGCAGGCGCTGGAGGTCGGCCAGGGGGCAGTAGACTATCAGCGTGTTGTCCAACTCCACGGCGGGCTCATACACCTCCGCGACCGTAAACTTGCGCAGCTTGACCTTCTCGCCCACGAAGTACGACAGCATCGGATCGCCCACGGCGAGGCCCGCCTTGCGCGCGAGTCTCCCCGGGATGCGGACCTGCAGACGGTCGGTCATCGCCGGCACGCCCTTGAACACCACCCCCTCGAGCACTTCGCCGCTGCGCACTATTCCCGGCTCTATGACCACGGGTTCGCAGCTGCGGATGCCCTGCACTTGCGCGAGCGTCTGCTGAAGTTCGGGAGTGAAGCGGATTGCTGCAGTGTCGGTGAGCACGACGTCCGATACCGTGTCCGAGATTGCGTCACGCAGGGCCTTGCGGTATCCGGACGCGACGCTCACCGACACTATCATAACGAAAGCGGAGATGGCGGTCGCCCACACGGACACCTTGCCCTTGAACCTTATTTTGGAGGCTATGAAGCTGTCGGCTTTCATCGGCTCATTTTGCTTATGCCGCTCTTAAGGGCGCCTAAGCCGCCGCCAGAACCGCCGCCGCCCCCGCCAGTGCTTGCGTCGAGTTTCTTGTTCTGGGTGGGGGAGACGTAGAACGGCCACCAGATGCCGAGCTTGAGGCCCTTGCCGCCTGTGCTTGTGATGACGCGCCTGTGCGAACTGAACAGGTCGGGCTGGTCCATAGGCCATCCGTCGCCCGCGTTCTGGTACTTGATGAACAGGGTTACCTGCTTCCACTGCATATTGACGAACGCGTCGAAGTAGGGACCGTTGTTATAGGCGTATTCGTGCTGGTTCTTGAAAGTGCCCGTGATGTAATTCCACTCGGGAGAATACCACTTCGTGTTCCACCACGCGTTAACTCCTATCTGCATATCGAGCACGTTCTTCTCCACGGGGAACTGGATGAAGTACTTCAGGTTGAGGGCAAGGGCCGGGAGAGGCAGGACGTTCTGGTTGGAGGAGTATTGCGCGAGTACTCTGTTGTCCAGATGCAGGAAGTTCGCGATGACGAATTCCTTGCGAAGGTATGCCGAAATCACGCTGATCACGCCGTCGGAGTACTGCTTTGCGATTCCGAGGGTGTCGTGGTAGACGTAGTTGCCCAGCAGGGCATAGCCGCCTTTCGCTTCCAACTTCCAGTGAGGAATGTTGAGGGAACCTTCAACCTTCGTGATGGAGGTCTTCGAGAAGTTTTTGTCCCAACGGTAGAGCGGATTCACGGTGCTGTACATATGGCGCTCGTAGTAAGTGGCGCCGGTCAGGCTTTCGCTGAAGCTGGCAGTGAGGGCGACGGGGGAGCGGCGCGCCCGCCGGAAGGGGTAGAACTCCATTCCGAGGTTGGCCTGCAGATCCATATTTCCGGCGTCCGCGCCCGCGAACACCAGATGCGCTTTCGCGTCCCAACGTGCGTTGTCGGTGAACTGCCCGCGCGCTCCGGCATAGGTATACAGCGAGTTCTCGTAGGCCCTGCTGGTGTCGGCGGCGGTGACTTTGTGGTAGCTGTGGATGTAATCGCCTATGCCCACGTCGATCTTCGAGATCAGTCCGTCCGCGCTCCACGGCTGGAGGCGGAGGTAGATGCGGTTGTCCAGGCGCGTCTGCCCGAGCGAGTCGGCGTCGGTGCCGTTGACGAATTCGCGCTGGTACTTGGAGTATTCGACGGCGTGGCCGATGAAGGCGGTGGTCACATCCGCGGTGCTGTCGGGAACGAAGGTGCTGTCGCGCTTCGCCCTCCACGTGTTGATGAAATCGAACGGGATGCGCAGCTGCTGGTCGGCGTAGGCGGTGAACTTCTTGTTGTTGGACTGCGCCTGCGTCATAGCGACGGGCACCTCTCGTATGTCCTGATAGGTGGAATCCCTGAACTTCTTCACGTCCACAATACCTCCGTTTTCACCCATCTCCACGGTGTTGTGGATGATGCCGGCATTGGCCAGGTAGCGCTTGCCGAGGTAATTGATACCGGCCGCGGCGGTCTTGTTCTTGACCTTTTCGTTTACGAGCATACCTCCGCCGCCCCACTTGTCGTAAAGCAGGTTGAAGTTGAGCTGCGGGGTGATGTTCTGGGTCGTGAAGATGTGGATATTGTCAGACTCCTTCTCGTCGCCGGCCAGGAGAGTTCCGTAGTAGGCGAGTTCGGTATGAGGGGTCTTCGTATTGTACTGGGTAAAGGTCTCCGGGTTGAAGGTCCACGTCTCGTAAGGGTCGTAGAAACTCACGCCCGTCGTTTTCCTGCCCAGGAAATTATAGCTTTGCACAGGCGTTCCCGCCACTCCGAGCCAGGTGGCGTTCACATCTTCGCGCAGGAACCTGTAATCGTAGAAGTGGTAATTGTAGCTTGTGTCCGGCACATAGGGCTTGAGCTGCCCGAAGTCGCGGTCCTCTGTCCACGCGATAATGCGCTTGAAGTGCATCGAATCCGGCACGGCGTAGGTGTCCAGAATGCGCGGGGTATTTTCGCGGATGGAGTCCCTGAGGGCCTGCTTCTCGGCGTTGATGCGGTCCAGGCTGTCGCGTATGGCTTTCTTGCGGAGCTCTTTCTGCTCGAAGTCGTATTTCTTGCGTTCTTCCTTGCTGAGGCCGTTGTACCACGCCAGGAAAGCGGCTTTTGCGCGGGCGGTGCTGTCCGCAAAGTAAGTGGAATCGAGCCTATGGCGCTCGGACCAGTTGAATTCGGCGTGGGTGGAGTCGGCCAGGGCGAGGTTCAGGACCGAAATGCGCGCGATGGAATCTTGCTCCCTGCGCAGGGAATCCTTCCACTCGAGGGAAGAGTCCATCAGCGAGTCGCCTTCGTTCTGGAGGGAATCGGCCACTTCGTGGTGCGTCAGCGAATCCAGAAGGGCGACATAGTATTTATATCTCCACGGATCCAGTTCGCGGAGCGAATCGGGCGCCTTGATGGTGTCGCGGGCTGTCAGATGCGGGAGGGTGTCCAGAATCTCCTCGTCTTCTTCGAAGAGTAGCGTGTCCGGGCCGCCGAGCAGGGAGTCGGCTATCTCCACCTTCTCGAAGTTGCCCTTGCGGCGGGCTTTGTAGTTGCTGACGGGGTAGACGACGGTGTCGGGAGCAGGGTCGTAGGTCGCTGGCTCATAGGGCCCGAGCTGAGAGGGACCCGAAGCCATCTCGGCGGCTATCGCGATTGCGATGCTTCCGAAAAGTGCTATTGGAAATACGAACCTTTTAAGACCTGACTTCATTCTTGCGCTCTATCAGCCACTATCGTGCCACTATTTGTCCGGAATCAGATAAATGTCGTCGCCGCGCTCCGCGAAGTTCCAGTTTTCGCGTGCGAACTTCTCCAGGGAGTCGCGGTTCGAGGTGAGGGCTTCGATTCTTTCATCCAGTTCGCGGATCTTTTTGTCGTTGGCCCTGATCTCCTTGTTCTGACGGGCTATCGTGAATCCGCCTTGAATCCAGCGTACGACATTGTCCTTCTTCACGAAGAGAAAAATCACGGCCAGACCCACTGCTACTATGACTACACGAAGCAAAGAACGCTGCTCCTTGCGGTTGCCGTCCTTGCTTTTGTCCCAAATATCTTTCATATAGCCCATATTGTCGCAAATTTAGTTAAATTTGCATAACAATAAAAGCCACATTATGAAACCTACACTATTAGTTCTCGCTGCCGGTATGGGCAGCCGTTATGGCGGACTCAAGCAGATGGACGGCCTCGGCCCCTCCGGAGAGACCATCATTGATTATTCCATTTACGATGCCGTCAAGGCCGGATTCGGCAAGGTGGTTTACATCGTCCGCGAGTATTTCCGCGAAGCGATGGAAGAGCACGTTCGCGAAAAGTACGCAGGCGTCAGGTGCCCGGACGGCGCACCCCTGGAGTTCGCATTCGTCACCCAGGAACTCGAGAAGATTCCTGCCGGTTTTGTGCTGAACCCGGCCCGCGAGAAGCCCTGGGGCACGGCTCACGCTATGCTTATGGCAGCCGATGTGATCGACACTCCTTTCGTGGTGATCAACGGCGACGACTATTACGGACACGACTCTTTCCGTCTGGCAGCAGAGTGGTGCAAGGCTCACGAATCGACCAAGGGCGTCTATGGCATCATCGGTTTCGAGGTGGACAACACACTCTCCGAGAGCGGTGGCGTGTCGCGCGGAATCTGCAGCTACGACGCTGATTTCCATCTGACCGATGTCGTGGAGCATCATAACGTGATGTTCGAGGCCGACGGCAAGCTTCGCGGAGACAATTCCGTCACTGGCGAGCGCGTCGAGCTCAAGCCGAAGGATCTCTGCTCTATGAATATGTGGTGCTTCACTCCGGATTATTTCGAAGCGAGCCGCGCTATCTTCGTGGAGTTCCTGAAGGCCAATATCAACGAACTGAAGAAGGAGTTCTACATCCCGTTCGTGGTGGACAACCTCATCAAGAGCGGCGCCGCCTCCTGCGATGTCCTCGGCACACCCGACCGCTGGTTCGGCGTCACCTTCAAGGAAGACCGTCCCGCCGTCGTCGCGAAGTTCGCCGAACTCGTCGCCAAGGGCGTGTATCCGACACCTTTGTATAAATAATGAGAAGAGGTAATTATAATTTGTATCAGACCTTCGAGTATTTCAGCCCGAAATGGCGGGGAATACTCGGTCTGGTATTCTGGTTCCTTGTCGGAGTGCTATTGGGTTCGGGGGTGACACTTGTCATCACCAAGTTCCTCGGCGCCGAGGCGGCATTGGATTACGGAATGGTACTGTCGTATCCGATAATGTTCATTCCTCCGATGATATTCGCCGCGGTCCGCAGCCGCCGCAAGGAGATGGAAATCGGCGCGGTCGGTTCGCCGTTGGAGGTGGGGAACTTCGCTCCGCTCGGCGGCTGGCTCTGCGCGGCGCTGGTAATGATAGTTACTCTCGCTGCGGGAGTGTTGTCAGATGCGATCACAACAGTACTCCCGGAGATGCCCGACTGGCTTGAGGAGGCGTTGAAGAGTATGACTTCCGGAACGCTTTGGGTCAACTTCCTCTGCGTGTCGATCTTCGCCCCGATCTTCGAAGAGTGGCTCTGCAGGGGTATGGTGCTCCGCGGATTGCTCGACAGGGGAGTCCGGCCAATTTGGGCGATTCTGTTCTCGGCCGTGTTCTTCGGCCTGATCCATATGAACATCTGGCAGATGGTGCCCGCGATCATCCTTGGACTCATCTTCGGATATGTCTACTGGAAGACCCGTTCGCTGAAGCTCACGATGCTGATGCACTTCACGAACAATACTTTCGCGCTGATTCTGAGTCACATCGACTCCCTGAAGGATATGGACAACTGGATGCAGGCCCTCGGCCAGTGGTACTGGCCCGTCCTCGCCGCCTGCTTATTGCTCGTCGCCCTCTTCTTCGTCACCTTCAAGCGTATCCAACCGGCAAAATAATCTCTCCCCGCCGTTGGCCGTGGCGCCCAACTCCCTGATTTACAGGTAATTCATAAAAGTCGACTCCGAAAAACTCGGAGTCGACTTTTAGTATTCTGCTGATTATCAGGCGATTGCGCGCCACGGGGCTATTCGGCGACGGGCAAAGACTTTCCGTTAAAGATGAAATTAGAGCGTTCGTGTTTTTTCCCGTTGAGTTTCCAGGAACGGTCACATTTTGGCTCGGGCCATTCGCGGTGGTTGCCGCAGTGGTAGTGGATGGTGTCTGACGATCCGTCGGGCCAGTTGAGGACGATGTCTTCGTCCATATCCTTCGCACCGTCGATTTCTCCGAACCAGAGGATGTACTTTGCAATTTCGCCCTGGTCTCCCTGAATCGGGCGAGCCTGGAGTCCGGCCATAATGGCCATATATGCCTTTGTCTGGTACTCTTCACGCTGTGAGGCAGGATCCTGCACTTCGTAGGTCGTGCCCTTGAAGGTCAGGCTCATTCCCGGCATATCGGGGGAAATGATGGAGTTCCCCGCGGCATCGTAGGCTTCGATTGTGATTTCGACTGGAGCCCAGTCGACAATAAGATTGCCCGGAATTAATCCTTCGCAAGCTGTAGTGAACACCAGCCCTGCCAGGGCCAGTATTCCGTAGAACATTTTTCTCATATTTGAAAGATGCGAAAACGAATAAAAAGGTTGCCGGTATTTTTGCGAAAAACGCTAAATTCGCGACTATGACACGCGAAAAGGAACTGACAGTAGTGACTTTGGTTGGAAGCATCGGAAATCTGCTGCTTCTCGCTTTCAAGTTCGTGGCCGGAATCGTCGGACATTCGGCGGCAATGGTCGCGGACGCTGTGCATTCGCTCTCGGACTTCATTACCGACCTCATCGTGCTTGTGTTCGTGCGGGTGGGGGCGAAGCCGCAGGATGATGGCCACGACTACGGCCACGGCAAGTTCGAGACTCTCGCCACCCTGTTCGTGGGCTTGGCGCTTGCGGGCGCGGCGATCGGGATCATAGCCTCGGGCGGTATCAAGTTCGCACATTGGCTGCAGGGTGAGACCCTGCCTATGCCCGGCCGTCTCGCGCTCTGGGCCGCGCTGCTCTCAATCGTGGTGAAGGAGGCCCTTTACCGCTACACCGCCGCGCGCGGCAAGGCGCTCGACTCCCCGGCCGTGGTCGCGAACGCGTGGCAC
>JAGAAF010000033.1 GCA_017615435.1 Bacteroidales bacterium | reverse complement strand
GCCATTATACGAACCCCGCAAAGTGGTGCCCCACTTGATTGGTGGGCAAGGATGGATTCGAACCACCGAAGGTATAACCAGCAGATTTACAGTCTGCCCCATTTGGCCACTCTGGTACTTGCCCTAAACACTGCCTGAAATGTGCCCAGGCAGAGCGAGCCGATGGGCGGATTCGAACCGTCGACCCCGAGATTACAAATCACGTGCTCTGGCCAGCTGAGCTACATCGGCAGGTATGTCAATGTCCTTTTCTCTCAAAAAGGACTGCAAATATAGGGAACTTTTGGGAAAAACAAAAAAGATTTTATAAGATTCCTGAAATTTTTTTAGAAATCCCTTCGGCGTCGATTCCGCACTCCCTGCGCTGCGCCGCCTGCGTGTCGTGTTCGATGAACTTGTCGGGAGCTCCGATGCCTGTCACAGGCACTCCTGGAGCCTTATCCGCGAGATATTCGCAGACCGCTCCGTAGAGGCCGCCCTTGAGCGATCCGTCTTCCACGGTTATAATCTTTTTGTATGTCTTCGCGATGCGGTCGAGCATCTCCGTGTCGAGCGGTTTAAGGAAGCGGAAATTGTAGACGCCCACCTTGCCTTTATAGGCTTCGGCCGCCTTCGCCGCAGCGTGTACGGACGGGCCTATGGCTATGACGGCGACTTCGCCGCCCTTGCAGACTTCGACCGCCTGTCCCAGCGGGAGTTCTTCGAATCCGGCGTCACGCCACGGGGTCTCCCCCGCGCCCCCGCGCGGATACCTTATTATATATGGACCGCCATCGTGCTTCATAGCCGAGAACATAAGGTTCTTGAGTTCGGCGCCGTCGGCGGGGGCGGCGACCACGCAGTTCGGGATGGCGCGGTACGCGGCCAGATCGAACATACCGTGGTGCGTCGCGCCGTCCTCGCCGACCAAGCCGGCACGGTCGAAGCAAAGCACTACGGGAAGGTTCTGAAGGGCGACGTCGTGGATAATTTCGTCGTATGCTCTCTGCGAGAAGGTCGAATAGATGTTGCAGAAGGGGCGCATACCGGCGGCCGCGAGGCCTGCGGAAAAGGTCACGGCGTGCTCTTCCTCTATTCCCACATCGAAGAAGCGGTCGGGGAACTCACGTGCGAACAGGTTCATTCCGCAGCCGCTCGCCATCGCCGGCGTGACTCCTACTATCCTGGAATCCTCCTTTGCGAGTTCGCACAGGACTTCGCCGAAGATGTCCTGGAAACGGTCGGGTCTGTCAGTGGCGATATGCCTTTCACCCGTCTCGGGATCGAACTTGCCGGGAGCGTGCCAGATGCAGGGGTCGTCCTCCGCCGGGCCGAAGCCGCTGCCCTTTTCCGTGATGCAGTGCAGCACCACCGGGCCGTGGATGTCCTTGATCTTGCGAAGACTCTTGATGACCTGCTCTATGTCGTTACCGTCTATGGGGCCGAAGTAGCGTAGTCCGAGGGCTTCGAAGATATCACCGCCCGTACGCTTCACTATCCACGATTTAAGGGAACGGATCCAGCGCTGAAGGAAGCCTCTCAGGCGCCTGTTCCCAAGTCGTCTCCAGACCTTGTCTTTGAATTTGTTGTACCTGACGCTCGAGGTGATGCGGAAAAGGCTCTGGTGCAGACCGCCGATAGCTTTGTCTATCGACTGGTTGTTGTCATTCAGGACCACCAGGATGTCAGCATTGCTGGCCCCGGCGTTGTTGAGCGCTTCGAAGGCGAGGCCGCCGGAAAGGGCGCCATCGCCTATGAGGGCGACGCTGTGCGCGTCCGAGCCCTGAAGCGCGAATGCCTCCGCATAGCCGAGGGCGGCGCTGACCGAGTTCGAGGCGTGCCCGACGCCAAAGGCGTCATACTCGCTCTCGCTCATCTTCGGGAAGCCGCTCACGCCCTCGCGTGTGCGGAGATGCCTGAACTCTTCCTTTCTGCCCGTCAGGATTTTATGCGCATAGGCCTGATGCCCCACATCGAAGATAAGCTTGTCTTTCGGGGCGTCGTAGACATAATGAAGACCTACTATCAGTTCCACTGCTCCCAGACTGGAAGCCAGGTGGCCGGGATGGTCCGAACACACTTCTATCATATATGAACGCAACTCCGAGCATAACTGTCTGAGCCCATCCATATCCAGCGACTTGATGTCTGCCGGGAAGTTTATCGTGTCCAGAATACGGTCCATTGGAGTACAAATGTAGCACTTTATTTTGACATTTCGCCCAAAACGGAGTATCTTAGCGACCACTAAAAAGATGATGTTATGTCAGAGAAAGTGCAGAAATTGATGAACGACAACCCGGTTGCGAGGTGGACCGTTCTTGTTTTGGTGGCGGCGATGATGTTCTTCGCCTATATGTTCGTGGACGTGATGTCCCCTCTTAAATCGTTGGTTGAAAGCAACCTCGGCTGGAACAGCGGAGTGTTCGGGAAATACGCGGCTTCGGAGTATATCCTCACTGTCTGCGGTTTCCTGATTCTTGCCGGCATCATCCTCGACAAGCTGGGAGTCCGCTTCTCCGGAATCCTCTCCGCCGGCCTTATGGTCTTCGGTGCCGGAATCAAGTTTATAGCCGTGAGCGACTGGTTCCAAACAACAGCTTTCGCCGGCTGGCTTAACAGTTGGTGGGTAGAGATGCCCGCAAGCGCCAAGCTCGCAGCACTCGGCTTTATGATCTTCGGCTGCGGATGCGAGATGGAAGGCACGAACGTGTCGAAGATTCTCGCGAAGTGGTTCAAGGGCAAGGAAATGGCTCTGGCGATGGGTCTGGAGATGGCGATTGCCCGTCTCGGCGTGTTCGCCGTGATGTGGATCTCCCCTATCATTTCTGCCAAGTTCGGCGGATCGGTGATGGCCCCGATGGGCTTCTGCGGCGCCCTGCTCTGCATCGGTCTGATCAACTTCATCGTGTTCGCCTTTATGGACAACAAGTTCGACAAGCAGCTTATCGCCGCCGGTCTTGCCACTGAAGAGAAATCTCCGGAAGACGAGTTCCACGTCAGCGACCTCGGCGCGATCTTCAAGAGCAAAATGTTCTGGATTGTCGCTCTTCTCTGTGTTCTCTACTACAGTGCGATTTTCCCGTTCCAGCGTTACGCCCCGAACTTCCTTGAGGAAACCCTTGGAATCGATTTGGAGTCGGCCGCCCGTCTGTTCAGCGTGTTCCCCATCCTCGCTATGGCCCTCACTCCCCTGCTCGGCATCTTCCTCGACCGTATCGGCAAGGGTGCATCAATGCTGATGATAGGCGCAGTGATTATGATAGTGTGCCACCTAAGCTTTGCGTTCCTGCTGCCGGTCTTCCCCAGCAAGGCTCTCGCTCTTGTGCTGATTGTCACCCTAGGTGTCAGCTTCTCGCTTGTTCCCGCAGCCCTCTGGCCTTCAGTCCCGAAGATTATCGACGAGAAGATCCTCGGCAGCGCCTACTGCCTCATCTTCTGGGTGCAGAACATCGGTCTCTGCCTCGTTCCCGCCCTCATCGGTTCACTGCGTCAGAGCACAGGCGGTTACACAGTCCCGATGATAGTCTTCTCCTCCTTCGGCGTACTGGCCTTCCTGTTCAGTATCGCGCTCCGCATCGAAGACCGCAAGAAATCCTACGGTCTCGAACTCCCGAACATCAAGAAGGAAGAAGAAAAAGACGCCTAGGCTGTTTTCCGCTTGCCGCGCCTTATGCCCATTGCGAGGGCGGAGATGGCGCCGAGGACGACGAGGAGGATGGTGCGGCTTTCGTGCGTTAGGGTGGCGAAGAGGATGCCGACCTCCCAGCCGTAGCCATAGATCTGCGACATCGCGAGAGCGATGATGTAGTGGAATGCGCCCATTCCGCCGGGAACGGGGATGATGGTCGCGAAGTTGCCTATGGCCGACAGGAAGAGCGCGTCAGCGAAGGTGAGATGGCCCAGGCCGGGCATAGCCCAGAAAACGCACTGGCACATAGCCACATAGAAGAACCAGATCAGCAGCGTGTAGATGGCGAAACGGCCCTTGCGGTCCATCACCAGGAAAGCCTTGATACCGTGAAAAACGCCCTTGATCCATTCTGCGATTCTGCCGAAGAACTTGCTCTTTTCGCGCAATTTGTAAATCAGTACGCAGAACACGACCAGCGCGATAATCACTACTCCCAGAATAATCCAGAGTTTGAGGGACATCCTGCCCGCTGCCGGTTTTAGAACCGAGTCTTTGAGGAAGCCGATGATGGCGTCCTGCTTGAAGACTATAGCGAGTACGGTCACCACTATCACCATCAGCGAATCCCAGGCCCTTTCCATCAGCACCGTGCCGAAGACCTTGTCGTAGGTGACCTGTTTGTTGGTGACACCTGCGGTGCGGACGAAATCGCCGCTGCCGGCGAGCACCAGATAGCTTAGGTTCCCGAGATTGTTGGCGTCCCAGGCTTTGATGAATGTGGCCGACGGATCGAGGGGAAGAAGCATATCTTTCCAGCGCTCGGCCCTCAGGATCAGGGCTCCGAGGCAGCATAGTCCCGAAAGCGCAACATACTGCCAGCGTACGGTGTGAAGGTTATCCACGAACACCTTCCAGTCGATGCCGCGCAGGGCAATCCAGACCAGAACCACACCCAGTCCGAAAAGGAGGATGTACTCAAGTATTTTAAGCGCTTTTTTTGCCATTCGGACGGCAAAGATAATCATTATTTGTTATATTTGTATGTTAACCCAACGCGTATGAAATCCATTCTCGGAATAGGCAATGCCCTTACGGACATCCTCGCTGTCCTCCCGGACGACACCCTCCTGAAGCAGTATCATCTGCCCAAGGGAAGTATGCAGCACGTGGATATGGAGACGGGCGACCGCATATGGCAGGCCCTCAAACCTCTCGGCGTCAAATACGTAGCCGGCGGCAGCGCGGCGAACACAATCACCTGCACCGCCATCTTCGGTATGCCTTCGTCGTTCATCGGCAAAATCGGCGACGACGAACTTGGCCTGCTGTTCAAGAGCGACCAGGAGCAGTACGGTGTTAACACTATGCTTCTGAAGAGCGAGAAATCCAGCGGCCGTTCGATGGTGTTCGTCAGCGGCGGAAATGCCGAGCGCACGTTCGCCGTGTACCTTGGCGCAGCGCTGGATCTTGTGCCGGAGGACCTGAAGCCCGAGTATTTCCAGGGACACGATTATTTCCATATCGAAGGCTATCTCGTTCAGAACCAGGCCCTTATTCGCAAGGCCGTGGAGCTGGCTCACGCCGCCGGCTGCATCATATCGCTGGATATGGCTTCATATAATGTGGTCGAGAGCAATGAGGCGTTCCTTCACGATATCGTAGACCGCTATGTGGACATAGTCTTTGCTAACGAGACCGAGGCGCGCGCTTTCACGAAACTGCCTGATGCACAGGCTTCGCTGGATGAAATCTCGAAGCACTGCAAGATCGCGGTCGTGAAGGTTGGCAAGCAGGGGTCGTACGTGAAGTCGGGCGACGAGGTGCACTACATAGAGCCCTGGCCGGCCGATCCAGTGGACGCTACCGGTGCAGGAGATACATATGCGGCAGGCTTCCTCTATGCGCACTCGCTCGGGATGCCTCTGCGCGTGTGCGGCGAGATAGGATCAATCATCGCCGCGAAGGTGGTTGAGGTGGTCGGAACCAAGATCGACATTCCGCGTTGGAAGGACGCGAAGAAGGAAATACGCGAACTGATAGCGGCAAACAGCAAATAATGAGTTTCATCTTAAGAGTATTCAGGGCGCTGGCGCTAGGCTTACGCACGTCGAAAGTGCCGACGGGATTGACGTCGCTTTCGAAGGTGCACGTAGCCGTGGTGTTCCTGGATGCAGATGAAGCCGGGGCGGAACAGTTGGTCGGCTCGATTTCAAGCTATTTCGCTGAAAAGAAGATCAGGGCCGAGATATTTGCGTTGACTTCTGTCAAGAAACATCCTGAGATCAAGGGTGCCCATTTGCTTGGACCGCGAAATCTTACGTTGATCGGCAGGCCACGTCACAACAAGCGCACTCCGATAGTTGTTTTGGGAGAAGAACTATTCGTGAACCTCGTGGAAGAGGGCCGTTTTACGGCCGAATACTGTGCCGCACGCTCGAAGGCTTTGTTCAAAGTCGGCCGCGCCGCCAGCGCAAAGAACATCTACAATCTTTATGTCAGTTCCGAAGGCCATTCAGCTGGCGAAGTTTTCGCCCAGATTACAGGGGTTTTAGATACGGTGAAATAAGCGCGTGTTTCGCAACTCTCTTATTTACAGTGATTTACAAAAAACGATGTATCTTTTTCGAGATACATCGTTTTTGATAGCTGTCTGGTAATCAGGGCGTTGTAAGACACGCGCCTGATAATTAGAACGGGAGATCGTCGGCGGGGATGTCGTCCACGGGCGCGGCCGCGGCGGGTGCAGCGGCGGCAGGGGCCGGCGAGGAAGCGGGAGCGCTGTACGCCGGCTGGGCCGGGGCGCTATACGAGGGCTGCGCGTTGTAGCCGCCCTGCGGGGCCGCGGCCTCTCCGTCTTCACGCTTTCCGAGAAGCTGGAGGGTGTCCACCTGAATCTCCGTCGTGTACTTCTTCACGCCCTGAGGATCGGTGTAACTGCGGGTCCTGAGCCTTCCTTCGATATATAACTGGGTTCCTTTGTGTATGAACCTTTCTGCGACATCGGCGTTGGCGCGCCAACACACGATGTTGTGCCATTCAGTGTTTTCGCGAAGTTCTCCATTACGGTCTTTGTAGCGCTCGCTGGTGGCGAGAGTGAATGTGGCGACTTTTGTTCCGCCCTGGGAGTTTCCATCGAGGTAACGTACTTCCGGGTCTCTTCCAACGTTACCGATCAGCATTACTTTGTTGAGTGACATAATTATGTAATTGTTTAATGCCCCGGCACCGTGCCGAAGCTATCGTGCAAGTTAGCAATTTTTCCTATATTTGCCGCAGTTTATGCTGAAGAATTACATTATCGTTTTCCTTATTTCGATGGTTCCCCTGGTGGAGCTGAGAATCGCCATCCCGTATGCGGTCGGAGTCGGTCTCCCCATCGTCCCATCCATCATTATCGCCGTTGTCGGCAATATGCTGCCGGTCCCGTTCATCTTCTTCTTTGCGCGCAAAGTGCTGGAGTGGGGACAGGACAAAAAGCTTATCGGCGGCTTCTGCCGCTGGTGTATCAGCAAGGGCGTGAAAGGAAGCGACAAACTTCAGAAAAAAGGAACAGGACTGTACATAGCCCTGCTCCTTTTCGTGGGCATCCCACTCCCGGGCACCGGTGCCTGGACAGGCACCCTCGCCGCGAGTTTCCTCAATATGGATTTCAAGAAGAGCGTCGCGGCCGTGATGGGCGGCGTTCTCCTCGCCGGCGCCATAATGCTCGCCGCCTCGCTAGGAGTTTTCGGAGCGATCGATTTCCTGGCGAGATAATCGCCCAAAACTCGCCGAAATCACAGAAAACACCCGATCCGGCGAGAAAATCGCCCAAAACTCGCCGAAATCAGAGGAACAAAGCGACGATGGCGCGCCCGAAAGGTTTTCACGAACAGATGTGATTTGCCCGCCTGCGGCGTCCACATCACGGCCCCCTGCCGGGGGCTGCTGAAACGATCAAGAGTGCCGGAAGCAAAATGAATTTGCTTTCGGCACTCTCTACGTTTCGCTCTGTTCGTGATTCCGACGCGATTCGAACGCGTGACCCACAGCTTAGAAGGCTGTTGCTCTATCCAGCTGAGCTACGGAACCATCCTATCATTAAGGTCCGCAAATATAAGGCAAAAAATTCAATTATTGTGTATCTTTGTTCCTTGCTATGTACACAATATTGCGTAAAGAAATGCTGACCCCGACCATCTGCAGGATGGTGGTCAGTGCGCCCAGGATAGCCCGCTCGGCAAAACCAGGACAGTTCCTCATCGTCAGGAACGACGAAAAGGGAGAAAGAGTTCCTCTCACAATCAGCGATTACGACGCCGAAAAAGGCACGGTGACCATCGTCACCCAGAAGATAGGCGTGTCCAGCGCCGCTATTGTCGCCCGCGAGGAGGGCGAGGCGTTCGCGGACGTGGTTGGGCCTCTCGGGAAGGCATCCGAACTGTGCGAACTGACCGACGAAGAGCTCTCGAAGCTGAGCATCGTCTTCATCGCGGGCGGAGTCGGAACTGCTCCCGTCTACCCTCAGGCCAAGTGGCTCAAGGAGCACGGCGCACACGTGGAGGTGATCATCGGCGCGCGCAACGAAAGCCTCCTTATTTATAAAGAGGAAATGGCGAAGGTCTGCGACGAGCTGCATCTCTGCACCGACGACGGATCGTTCGGTTTCCACGGAGTGGGCACGGCGATGCTCGAGAAGCTCGTAGGAGAGGGCCGCCATTACGACAGGTGCATAGCGATAGGCCCTATGATAATGATGAAGTTCAGCACCCTCACCTGCATCAAACTCGGCATCCCCGTGACGGTAAGCCTCAACACCCTGATGGTGGACGGCACCGGAATGTGCGGAGCGTGCCGCGTGAGCGTGGGCGGAAAGACGAAGTTCGCCTGCGTGGACGGCCCTGAATTCGACGGCGCGCTGGTCGATTTCGACGAAGCTATGCGCAGACAGGGACAGTATAAGACGGAAGAAGCCCAGGACAAAGAAAAATACGGATTCTCACTATGATCACTGAAAGGACTAAAGTTCGCGAGCAGGATCCCAAGGAGAGGGCCCGCAATTTCGAAGAAGTAAGCCTTGGATTCAACCTGGAAGAGGCGAAGACGGAGGCAGCGCGCTGCCTGCATTGCAAGAACCCGCGCTGCGTGACGGCCTGCCCCGTGGGCATAGACATACCCGGCTTCATCGCCCATCTGAAAGAGGGCGACGTGATCGGAGCGGCCACGGTGATAGCGAAGGACTCTTCCCTGCCGGCCGTGTGCGGACGAGTGTGCCCGCAGGAGACGCAGTGCGAAGGCAGTTGCATCCTCGGCATCAAGGGCGAGAGCGTGGCGATAGGCAACCTCGAGCGCTTCACGGCTGACTGGTGCCGCGAGAACGGCCATAGCGCTGAAGCGGCCGACATAGAGAAGGTGGGCAAGGGCGAGAAGGTCGCCATCATCGGATCCGGTCCGGCCGGCCTTGCGTGCGCGAGCGACCTTGCGAAATGGGGCTACGATGTCACCATCTTCGAAGCTCTGCACAAGATCGGCGGCGTGCTGGTCTACGGCATCCCGGAGTTCCGTCTTCCGAAGGACAGCGTGCTGCAGCACGAAATCAACGAAGTGCTCAAGCTCGGCGTGAAGATAGAGACCGATGTCATTATCGGCCGCACGGTCACCATCGACGAACTCTTCGACAAGGAAGGCTTCAAGGCCGTGTTTATCGGCACTGGCGCCGGCCTGCCGAAGTTTATGGGCATCCCCGGAGAAAACCTCAACGGAGTGTTCTCCGCCAACGAATTCCTTACCAGGAACAACCTGATGAAGGCATACAGGGATGATTATCTCACCCCTATCCACGCAGGAAAGAAAGTGTGCGTGGTCGGAGGAGGAAACGTCGCGATGGACGCGGCGCGCACCGCACTCCGCCTGGGAGCAGAAGTGCATATCATCTACCGCCGTACGGAGGTGGAGCTGCCCGCGCGCCGCGAGGAAGTTCACCACGCCCGCCAGGAAGGCATCATCTTCGATATGCTCACCAACCCGGTGGAAGTTCTCGGCGACGACAAAGGCTGGGTCACCGGCATCAAGTGCATCAGGATGGAACTCGGCGAACCGGACGAAAGCGGCCGCCGCTCCCCCGTCCCCATCGAAGGCTCGGAGTTCGAGATCGCGACCGACACCGTGATTATGGCTCTCGGCACCTCCCCCAACCCGCTAATCGCAGCCAGCACCAAGGGCCTCGAGACCACGCGGCGCGGCGGACTGGTCGCCGACGAGAACGGCGCGACAACGCGCCCGGGCATCTTCGCCGGCGGCGACGCAGTCACAGGCGCCGCCACCGTCATCCTCGCAATGGGAGCCGGTCGCAAAGCCGCCGCTGCGATAAAAGAATACCTTAATAAATAATGAAACGTTCATTTGCACTTTCAGCCCTGTTCGCCACGCTGGTGGCGTGCAGCGGACCGACCAGTCTGCCCCGCGCAGAGGCATCTCCCGAACTGATTGAAGGCATTCAAGCCTTCAAAGACAGCGCGGCTGTCAAAATGCTCGCTCCCGCCACCTTCGAAAAAGGAGACAACCTTCACAGCATAATGGTAGTTAAGGACGGTGCGGTGATTTACGAGGAATACTTCGGCGACTGGAGTGCCGACAAACCCCACACAATGTTCTCCGTGAGCAAGACCTTCACCGCGACTGCAGTGGGTCTCGCAATCAGCGAAGGCAAAATGACGCTGGAAGACAAAGTAGCCGACTACTTCCCCGACAAACAGGTCGAAGGCAACCCCTGCGAAGCCACGGTCGAGGATCTGCTGATGATGGCCGGCGGACACGATTCCGACCCCACATACAAAGTCCTCGGCAGGGACAACAAAAATATCCAGTCGGTGCTTGGCGAGGGGGCCGACATTGCAGCTGCATTCTTCGCGCACCCGTTTGTCCATAAGCCGGGAACCACTTTCCGTTACAATTCACTTGGATCATATATCCTTTCTGCGATAGTGACCAAAGTCACCGGAGAGAGCGTGCTGGATTACCTTACACCACGTCTCTTTGAGCCTCTTGGCATCGACAAACCCGAGTGGGACGCAGATGCCGACGGAGTAAGTTGCGGCGGATGGGGCCTTCACCTCAAGACTGAAGATATGGCTAAAATGGGCCTCCTGATGCTTCAGAAAGGCCGCTGGGGGCGCAGACAACTCGTTCCTGCCGAATGGATGGAGACTATGGGCGCGAAGCACATCGACAACTGCCCTCCCGGCCTTGATCAGAAGTATATGAATGATTGGACTATGGGCTACGGCTACCAGACCTGGCGCAACGTCACCGAAGGCTTCAGGGCCGACGGCGCAGGCGGACAGTTCATATTCGTGCTTCCCTCAAAGAACGCGGTGATAGTCCTTACCGCCTGGACAGCCAACACGGCAAACGAACTCTCCCTCTTCAGGGAGCATATCTACCCGTATCTGTAGGATCAGAACCTCCAGCGGAGGCTGGCCATCGGGACCATTTCCTTGAAGGACATAACTGCCCCCTTATCCGTGAAGATGAAGCACGGACGGGTGTCAATGCCCAGAGACAGTGGCAGGGTCGGGAAATCGTAAGTCAGGGCGTACTGAACCACCAGACCGCCCATTACTTTCGACTTGTCGTACATACCCAGCGTCACGCCCGGGCCAAGGGCCATATTCCAGTCGCCCCAGAGGAAGTGGAACTTCAGCAGAGTGAAATCGTACATCGCCGAAAGCCTGTAGCCGGGATAATTTGTATAGCCCATAACACCGGCATCGAACTCAAAATAGTTTGCACCCTGATGAGTGGAACCGAGATTATGCTGATAACTGATCTCCAGGCCGGCGCCGAAACGCACGCCGAACGAACGGGGCTGGGCGCTGAGAGCGACACACGCGACAAGCAGCGCGAGAACCACAATAATCTTCTTCATAGGACTAATTTCCGATTCCGGTGAAACCAAGGAAGGCCAGAGCCATAATGCCGGCGGTGATAAGCGCGATCGGCAGACCCTTGAAGGCCTTCGGCACGTCGTTGCCTGCGAGCTGCTCGCGCAGTCCGGCGAACAGGATCATAGCTATGCCCCAGCCGATTGCAGTCGCGAGCGCATAGACGGTCGCCTGACCGAGCGGCATATCCTTCTGCACCACGGAGAGAGCAACGCCGAGGACGGCGCAGTTGGTGGTGATAAGCGGAAGGAAGATGCCGAGCGCCTGATAGAGCGAAGGGCTGACCTTCTTCAGCACGATTTCGACCATCTGCACAAGGGCGGCAATCACAAGGATGAACGCTATGGTCTGCAGGTACACAATGTCGAAGCGCACAAGCAGATACTTATTGATGAGCCAGGTCACGACAGTGGCGAGAGTGATCACGAAGCACACTGCGCCGGACATACCCGTCGCGGTGCTGAGTTTGTTGGACACTCCGAGGAACGGGCAGATTCCGAGGAACTGCGCCAGCAGGATATTGTTAACGAATATCGCTGAAACGATGATTAAGAGATACTCTGCCATTACTTCTTGAGATATTTGTTAAACAAAACCATCAGGAAACCTATCACGATGAACGCTCCCGGTGCGAGCACGAAGGCGAGGATGCCGTCGCCGGGCAGGAGCTTGAAGCCGAAGGCGGATCCGCTGCCGAGCAGCTCGCGGACAAGGCCGATGACCGTCAGTGAAACGGTGAAGCCGAGGCCGACGCCGATGCCGTCGAGCGCGGAAGCGCCGATGCCGTTCTTGTTGGCGAATGCCTCGGCGCGTCCCAGCACGATGCAGTTCACCACGATAAGGGGGATGAACAGGCCGAGGGTCGCGTAGATGTCAGGCACATAGGCCTTCATCAGCAATTCGAGCAACGTCACGAAGGTCGCAATCACCACGATGTACACGGGAATGTGCACCTTATCGGGAACGATGGGCGAAATGAGCGAGATCACCATATTCGAAAGGATGAGCACGAACATAGTCGCAAGACCCATCTCGAGGCCGTTCATAGCCGAGGTGGTGGTGGCAAGTGTCGGACACATACCGAGCACGAGCACGAAGGTCGGGTTGTTCTTGACAAGACCGTCCGTCAGAAAATGCATCTTACTCATCGCGGGATCCTCCATTTAAAGATGAAACCATATCCACTGCCTGCTTCACCGCAAGCGTGAAAGCGCGCGAAGTGATGGTCGAAGCAGTGATAGCGTCCACCGCGCCGCCGTCCTTAGTGACTTTCAGTTCACCGCTGAAGCCCTTGAACTGGGTGCGGAAATGAGACTCTTCCTCGGTGCACTTCGCGCCTAGGCCAGGAGTCTCTGAATGCTCCAGCACCGAAGTATTGTAGACCGTTCCGTCCGGAAGCACGCCGACCATAAGAGTGAGCGCGCCGCCGAAACCGTTGGTGGTCGATTTGACCGCATAAGCCACGGGAGCGCCGCCCTCGGAAAGCACGTAGTACTCGCCGATTCCGGCAGCGTCCGTAGAAAGACTTTCGGAAAGTTCGCCGCCCTCAGGAAGGACCGCAGC
Source organism: Bacteroidales bacterium (assembly GCA_017615435.1). Next base: position 18,813 of record JAGAAF010000033.1, on the reverse strand, counting down.
TATCGAAGCCACGAGATTCTTGTGGGCTGTTTCCGCGATAATATCCTTTGTCACGGCATTCACCGCAGCAAGCAGGCTCGCACACACGAGGCAGACGCCCGTGAGGCAGAGGAGCATATTCCTTAAATTAGACTGAGCCGCCATACTACTTCCTCCCGTATTTTTTCTGATGGAACCAGTTGTTGAGCAGCGGCACCGTCATATTCATAAGAAGTATCGCGAAGCTCATACCCTCGGGATACGAACCGAAGTAACGGATCATCATCACAAGGAGACCGATACCGACACCATAGATGACTCCTCCGAGGTTGCTCATAGGCGAAGTGACATAATCAGTCGCCATAAAGCAGGCGCCGAGGATCACACCTCCGGTGAGGAGGTTGAACAGAGGATCGGAGAACTGGGCGGAATTCGCGAGCCAGAAGATAAGGCTGACGAGCGCCACGGTTCCGAAGATACTGAGAGTAATCCAGGGCTTGATAACCCTGCGGACAAGCAGATACACGAAGCCGGCGAGAAGCGCGATCGCACTGATTTCACCGGCAGATCCGCCTATGTTCAGGAACAGCGTCTGCAGATAATCGGTCCCGGCGATAGCGTCCATACCGCCTTCGGCATAGCGTCCGAGCAGCGTTGCGCCCGAAACAGCGTCCGTAGAATGGATGAATCCGGCAGGGACAGTCCAATCTGTCATCTGAGCCGGGAACGAAACCAGCAGGAACACGCGCGCCGTGATGGCCGGGTTGAACACGTTCTGGCCGAGGCCGCCGAAGCTCATCTTCGCCACTCCGATAGCGACTACCGCGCCGATAAGCACGATCCACCAGGGAGTAGTGACGGGCAGGTTGAGCGCCAGCAGAAGACCCGTGACCACGGCGGACATATCGCCCACGGTGGAGGGTTTCTTCATAAGGAAGCGTGTTACCGCCCATTCGAGCAGCACGCACGAAGCGATGCTCACTCCGAGGACGAGCAGCTCGCTCCAGCCGTAGAACAGCACCGCGACGATGGTCGCCGGCAGAAGCGCTATCACCACGTCCAGCATCAGCGAGCGGGTGCTCACGTCGGCGTGGATGTGGGGAGACGGAGATACTAACATATTCTTTCCCATATGCTTCTATTTTTTAGCGGCTTCGGCCGCTGCCTTTGCAGCTGCGGCTCGGGCGCGCATTGCGCCGAGAACCTGGTTCTTCGACTGACGCAGAAGATCGAGCAGCGGGATGTTCGCCGGGCAGCTGTAAAGGCAGCAGCCGCACTCGATGCAGTCCTGCATCGCATTTTGCTCAAGGCCTTCGAGGTCTCCAGCCAGCGTCAGACGGCGCAGCAGGAACGGTTCGAGGCCCATAGGACAGGCTTCGGCACAGCGGCCGCACCTGATACAGTTCGATTCGGGAGCGCGCTTGGTCGCTTCCTCGCTCAGATAGAGGATGGAGGACGAGCCCTTCACGGTGGTGGCATCGAGATTCGAGATCGCGCGTCCCATCATAGGGCCGCCGCTGATTATCTTCGCCGCGCCTTCAGGCACTCCCCCGGCATACTCCGCTATGAACGAAAGCGGGATGCCGATTCTGAACAGATAGTTGTGCTGCTTTTCAACCGGAAGGCAATCGCCTGTGACAGTCAGCACATTGGTAATCAAAGGCTTGTTCTTCTGCACGGCCTCGTACACCGCAAGGGCGGTAGCTGCGTTCTGCACCACCGCACCCACGCTGATGGGAAGACCGCCCGAGCCGACCTGGCGCTTCATCACCGCATCGATGAGCTGTTTCTCACCGCCCTGCGGGTAGCGCTTCTTCAGCGGCTGGACCTTGATATTGTCGTACGGAAGCTCCGCCAGCGCAGCGCGCATAGCCTTGATAGCCTCCGGTTTGTTCTCTTCGATTCCGATCACGCACCTGCACCCGCCGAGCACCTGCTGCATAATAGCCGCGCCCACGATGATCTCCTTCGTGCGCTCGAGCATAATGCGGTAATCGCTCGTGAGGTAAGGCTCGCACTCCGCGCCGTTGATTATCAGGCACTCGGCCTTCGAACCCGGAGCGGGGTTGAGCTTGACGTGAGTCGGGAAGGTGGCGCCGCCGAGGCCCACGATACCGCACTGCTTGATCTTCTCGAGCGTGGCGGCCTTATCGGTCGGCAGTTCGGTAACGAGCGTGTCGGAAAGGTCTATGCCTTCGGCCCATTCGTCACCCTCCACCGCTATCTCGATGTGCGCCACCGGCTTTCCGGCCAGGTCGGCACGCGGAGCGATGGATTTCACCGTTCCGCTCACGGGAGAATGCACGAATGCCGAAATGAATCCGCCGGGCTCCGCCAGGACCTGGCCGACCTTGACTTTATCCCCTACTGCGACCACGGGCACCGCCGGGGCTCCAAGATGCTGGGCAACCGACACATACACGGTCTCGGGCAGAGGAAGGACCTCGATCTTGCAGTCTTTCGAGCTCTTGGCGTCGTCCGGATGAACTCCGCCTATGCTGAATGTAAGTTTACGCATTTGCCGCCTCCTTTGCCTTCTTGTTACGCTCCGCGACACGGGCCTTGATGGTGTCCTTATCGAGGGGCTTCGGGAAATTCAGTCCTATGATCGAGCCTGTCGGGCACATAGCTTCGCACTCGCGGCAAAGCTTGCACTTCGAAGCGTCGATGTAAGCGATATTGTTCTCCACGACGATTGCGTCGTGAGTACAGGTCTTTGCGCAGATGCCGCAGCCTATGCAGGCAGCCACGCAGGCCTTCTTCGCGACCGGACCTTTGTCTTTGTTGATGCAGCTCACGAACACCTTCATTCCGCGAGGGCCCTTGGGCCTCAACTCGATGATGGCCTTGGGACAGGCCTTCACGCAGGCGCCGCAGGCGGTGCACTTCTCCTCGTCCACTACCGGAAGTCCGGTTTCGGGATCCATAGAGAGCGCTCCGAACTGGCAGGCGGCCGCGCAATCGCCGCAACCGAGGCAGCCGAAGGCGCAGGCGGTGTCGCCGGCATACAGCGCGGCCTTCACCTTGCACGACTGCACTCCGTCGTAGGTGTTGGTCCTCGGGCGATTCTCGCAGGTGCCGTTGCACCTTACGACCGCCACCTCGGGAGCTTTTTCCTTGACTTCATAGCCGAGGATGGCCGCCACCTGCTTCATCACGTCGTTGCCCCCCACCGGACAGTAATGGTTGTCCAGGTTGGGCGCTTTCACGGCGGAATCGGCGAAGGCACGGCAGCCGGCGAAGCCGCATCCGCCGCAGTTGGCGCCCGGCATCACCTTCTCCACCTCGTCGATGCGCGGATCCTCCTCCACCTTGAACTTCTTCGCCAGCAGATACAGAAGCAGGGCGAGAAGAAGTCCGAGGCCGCTGAGGACCGCGATTGTCCAGATTATCGATCCAGTCATTTCTTCTTTATATAAAAAGTGTATGTGTCTCTCAGATTATCCCTCAGGAGCCAGATCATAAAGTAATAGATGCCCACCGCCATAATACCGGCAATGCCTGCCACGAGTTCGGGCAGACCGGTTAGCAGGCAGGCGATAAGCACGAGGACCAGTGCGATGAGCGGGAAAACATAACCCACAGTCACGGCTTTGGTTCCCATAGATCTTTTCATTATCACCCACACTTCTTCACCGGGCTCGAAACCGAGCTGGGCGGGAACTTCGACTATCTTTTTCTTGCTCTCAGACATCCCGCAGAACTGGGCGGCGTGGCACGAAGCGCAGGCCGCCTCCGAGATGATCTCCACGGAAATCTTCTCCGGAGTGAAATCCACTATCTTGCCGGAGTGGCGTATTACATCTGACTCTCCCATCTTTCTTCAGGTTCGATGTAGTCGCGCGAATTCATTCCGGACTCGTATTCGGGAGTGTCCGCATACAGCGTATCCTTCACCTCCACGAACTTGACGCGTTCGGACTTGAACAGCATATCTATGTCGCGGGTCTCACCGTTACGGTGTTTCGCGATGATGATCTGGGTTTTCTCACGGTCGCCTTCGCTCTCCGACAGGCCGACGAAATCGGGCCTGTGGATGAAGATGACCATATCGGCATCCTGCTCGATACTTCCGGATTCACGAAGGTCGGACAGCACCGGCTTTCCGCCGCCGCCCTGCCTCTGAACGGCCTGGCGCGACAGCTGAGAAAGCGCGATGATAGGAATGTTCAGTTCCTTCGCCGTGGCTTTGAGCATACGGGAGATGGCTGCGACTTCCTGTTCGCGGACGCCCTTGAGTTCGATCGGGCCCTGCATCAGCTGGAGGTAGTCCACAATCACGAGGCGCACCTTCTTCTGCTTCACAAGGGTCTTGACCTTGCTGCGGAACTCCATAATGGGGAGGCCAGGAGTCTCATCGACGTAGAGAGGCGCGTTGGAGAGCTTCTTGAGCGACTGCTCGAGGAGGTTCCACTCATCGTTCTGGAGCTTGACTCCACCCTTGATCTTGTCTGCGCTAAGTCCGGACTCGGATGTCATAAGACGCTGGCCGAGCTGGAGCGAGGACATTTCCAGGGAGAAGAACGCCACCGGGATATTGTGGTCTACAGCAGCGTTGCGGGCAAGGTTGAGCGAGAACGCAGTCTTACCCACGGAAGGGCGGGCGGCCAGGATGATGAGGTCAGAAGCCTGCCAGCCGTTGGTGATGCGGTCCAGAGTCGCGAAGCCCGAAGGCACGCCGCTCAGGCCCTCCACATCCTGCAGGGACTGCAGTTTCTCCATAGCCTGGTTGATAACCGCGCCTATGGTCTGCACATTCTTGCGGTCCGAGCTCTGGGTGGCTTCGTAGACTTCCGACTGGGCGATGTCGATCAGATCGTCCACCTTCACCTGCTCGTTGTAGGCGTTGCTGAGGATGTCGTGAGCAGCCGAGATAAGGTCGCGCTGGATGGCTTTCTGCTGAAGGATCCTCACATAGGATTCGATATAGGCGGCAGAGCCTATCTTGCCGGAAAGATCCGCGAGAACGGAGGGGCCTCCCACTTTCTCGAGGCAGTCCATCTGGCGCAGCTTCTCCGTGACGGTGATGATGTCCACCGGCGCGTTCGAGCTGTGCAGGGCGACGATAGCCTCGAAAATCAGGCGATTGCGTTCGAGGTAGAAGCACTTTTTGGTGAGCGCCTCGAGAGCCTCGTCCACACAGTTGGGCTCGAGGAGCATTGCGCCTAGGACGGCGTCCTCCACATCGAGGGCCTGAGGGGGTATGCGCCCCATCTCACGCCCGATGTCCTCGACGACGTCCTTGCTCTTGCGTCCTGCGTTTGTGTATTTCGCCTGAGGCATAATTTATTCCGTTACTTCTGCGTCCGGGTTCACAAGGATTCTTCCGCAATGCTCGCAGATGACGAGCTTCCTTCCGGAAGCGATCTCCACAAGCCTCTGAGGGGTGATGGCGTTGAAGCATCCTCCGCAGGAGTCGCCGTTGTACACGGTGACCACGGCGAGGTGGTTGCGAACGCTGCCGCGGATACGGTCGTAGGCGCTCATAGTCCTTTCGTCGATCTTCGCGGCGCAGGCGTCACGCCTTGCCTGGAGAGCCTTCTCCTCTTCCGAGGTGCTGGCCACGATGGTCTCGAGTTCTTCCTGCTTCGCAGCGAGGTCCTGCTCCCTGATGGAGATACGGTCGCCGAGGGCGTCGATGGAATCCCTGCGCTCGCCGATGGCGATACGGGCTTCGCCGATGTGCTTCTGGGCAATCTCGCGGAGAAGTCCGAGGTTCTCGATCTCCTTGCTGATGCTGTCGTACTCACGGCTGTTCGAGATGTTGGAAAGCTGCTCCTGATATTTTGCGATCTCTGCGTCGAGATCCACTATCTGGTTCTTGTTCTCCTCGATGCTGGCTTCGTAGCCGGCGATAAGCTCTTCGTGGTGAGCGACCTTGCTCTTCAGGCCTGCGAGCTCATCCTCGATCTGCGCGACTTCCTGAGGAAGGGCGCCGCGAAGGTTCTTGATCTTGTCTATCTCGTTGTCCGCCTGCTGAAGGGCATAGAGAACTTTAAGTTTTTCTGCAACGGGGATACCGGTCTCTCCGAAATCTTTCTGCAGCGATACGAAGGTCTCCCTCACGTCGATCTGAGGGGCAGCCTTCTTTGTCTTTGTTGTTGCCATATATTGTTTGTCTTTTATAGTGTTTCCCTTATTTCGACAAGCTGCGCCCTGATTGCCTTCAGCGAATCAGCTACCTTCACCGCTTTGTCGGCCTTCGAGCCATCCTGCTCGAGCTGCTTCTGCGCGCCTTCGAGCGTGAGGCCCTGCTTCTTCACCAGGTACTGGATCTTGCGGAGTTCCTCTATGTCCTCCGTAGAGTACTGGCGGTTGCCCTTGGCGGTACGGCGGGGGTTCAGCTGCTTCGGGAAGGAGTTGGTCCAGAACCTGACGCAGGAGATGCTCTCTCCGAGAGCCTCGGCCACTTCGCCGATCGAGTAGTAAAGCTTGTCCATATCGTTCTAATCCATTGACTGCTGAGTATTCGCAGCCACATAAAGCATATTCGTGTATTCTTCGGGCGTTACCGAACCGAAGATGTAGTTTATCGGATCCAGCGGCTGTCCTCCGAAAAGCACCTCATAGTGAAGGTGCGGAGCGAACGACGAACCGGTCATACCGATGGTTCCGATGCGCTCGCCCTTGCGGACGTTCTGCCCCTGCTTCACGCGCATAGTCGACAGGTGCGCATAGCGCGTCACATAGCCGCCCTTATGGGTGATGGTGATGCGGTTGCCGTGGCCCTTGTTCGACTGCTCCACCAGCGAGACTTTGCCGTCCGCGGTTGCATAGACGGGATCTCCCTGCGGGAGGATGATGTCCAGTCCGTCGTGCTGAACGTAGGCCTTGAAGAACGGGTTCATCCTCAAGCCCTTCGAGGCGCCGATCTGCGAGAAGGAGATCCCCTTCACGGGAAGGTCCATAGGCGGCATCACGGTCGCGGGATTGGCCGCCCTGACCAGCGCTCGCCGGAACGAACGCTCGATATCGTCGATCCCGGCGCTCACCATTTCTATCTTGCGGGCGGTGTACGCCACTATCTTCGTCTCAGGCACCGTGTCGTTGCCGTTAAGGAACGACAGGGAGTTGATCGGGTCCACTGCAGGTGCGTTAGCGTGGAAGACCTCCTGATAGACGTCGTTGTCCTTCAGCTGAAGGCCGGCGATACCGTCTTCGAGGAGCTTCTGCTGCGGGAGGAGCTGGGGATAGAGCTTCTCGTACATCTTGTTCTCTCTCTTCAGGCGTCCTTCCACATCCGTGTTGACCGCGAGAGCGAAGATCGAGTACAGGGCCACTGTCACCACGAAAGCCGTAGCAAACACAATCAGCAGGAACCTTAGTACCCGCTGATATGGCTTGTCCGACTCCCTGAACTGAAAATCGGCCCCGAAACTGTACCTGCGATCAGAGTTGCTCATCTGCGGCCGTCCTCACCATTGATCTGTATTCCTCAGGCTTTATGGACAAGTCCATAAACGGGCTGGGGTTGATCTGTTTGTTTTTGTAAATCACTTCGTAGTGCAGGTGAGGTCCGGTCGATTTGCCGGTGCTGCCCACTGCGCCTATCTTCTGGCCTCTCTTGAGGACCTGGCCCTTCGCCACATCGATGGAGTTGAGGTGGGCGTAGCGGGTCTTGTAACCGAAACCGTGGTCGATAATGACTTCATTGCCATAACCGAAGAACTGGTAGCGCACCCTTTCCACCACGCCGTCGCCGGTGCAGTAGACGGGATTGCCGAGGTAGGTCGCAAAGTCAATTCCTTCGTGGAACGCCACGGTCGACTTGTGCACGGGATCGGACCTGCGCCCGAAGGGGCTCGAGATGCGGTACTTGCCTGGCTCGGGCATAATCGGGGAAACCGCCGGCACACAGGAAATGAGGTTGCCTGCCTGGTGCGAGACCATCGCCACCTCATCCAGGGCATTGCTCTGAAGGAACGAGCGCTTGGTCATAACGTCCAGACGCTTCACGGTGTTCTTCAGGTAAGACGAACCGCCGAGATCGTCCAGATATGAATAGCGGTTCACGCCTCCGAAACCGGCCTGCTTCACCTCCTCGGGAATCTCCTCGAGGCCGAAGATTGAACGGTAGACGTCGTCGTCTCTCTGCTCTATATCGCCGAGCACCTTCTCGGCCACATCCAGACTATGGTTGAGAACTTCGAACTTGGCCTGCCACTCGGCGTTCTTCTTCTTGAGGTGCGCCGTCTTCGGCAGGTCCAGTCCAAGGACCTGGGTATATACTATGAAATTGAGGGCTACGACCGCGGCTACACTGAGAACGAAGCCCGTCACTTTCGCTATCCTGACGAACTTCGAATCCTCCTTTTTCTCGTAAAGGAGTGTCTCCGGATTATAGACGTATCTGCTGAATTTGCCCATCGCGCAAATATATTATTTTTCTTTGAGTCTTGCAATTTCAGATTTGGATGTGCCGTTCAGCGCAATCCAGGTCTGAGGTTCACGGAATCCCCTGAGGAATTCCTCTATGTTCATCTTCTTTTTACCGCTCAGCTGAAGTTCCCTGATGCTCAGCAGAGCGTCGGCCGCGGCTATCGTAAGGTAAGTCTTTCCGTCGCTGTCCACAGTTCCGGGTTTGGCTTTACCTTCAATGATGTCCGCCTTGAATATCTTCAGCTGAACGGGAGCCTGGTCGCCCTTCTGCAGCATAGTGTACGCGGCAGGGTAAGGGCTGAGGCCCCTGATAAGGTTGCGAATATGCTTCGCAGTGTCGGTCCAGTCGATGTTCAGCAGCTCTGGGGTGAGCTTCGGCGCCGGTTTCAGCACCTCCGCGCCCTGGATGAAGCTGCGCTGGACTCTTGTCTCCACATTCCTCTCCACGAGTCCCTCCACAGTCTGAAGGACTATATCTGAGCCGATCTCCATCAGGCGGTCGTGCACGTCGCCGGCGGTGTCGTCCGGTCCGATGCGGCTCTCCTGGCGGAGTATGATGCCGCCAGTGTCGATGTCCTTGTCTATCATAAACGAGGTCACGCCCGTGATCTTCTCTCCGTTGATGACCGCCCAGTTGATAGGGGCGGCGCCGCGATACTGCGGCAGCAGGGCGGCGTGCAGGTTGAACGTGCCGTACTTCGGCATCCTCCACACTTCCTCCGGCAGCATACGGAACGCGACCACCACGAACATATCGGCCTTGAGGGCGCGGAGCTGCTCGAGGAAGGCGGGATCCTTCAGCTTCACCGGCTGCAGCACGGGGATGTTATGGGCCACGGCGTACTGCTTCACCGCACTTTCATTGACCTTAAGCCCACGGCCGCTCGGTTTATCGGGAACGGTGACCACTCCCACTATGTGATAGCGGTGCCTTATGAGGTTATCGAGCGGAGCTACCGCGAACTCGGGCGTGCCCATATACACGATGCGCGTGCGGCGGAAGAGGCTCCATATCTTGCGCCACAGCCTGCGCATAACGGCTTTGAACTGGTCCATTCCGGAGAACGATGCGTCGTGCACGGCCTTCCAGGTCAGGTAGGCGCCTATGGGCGCGAGCACGTAGGACGAGACGAAGGCTCCGATGGGAGCGGCCACCGCGCCGTCGTTTCCGAGTTTCACGCCGGAGATATCCACAACCCAGTAAAGCACGAAGAACAGCACGGAGATGATAGCACTCACTCCAAGTCCTCCCTTACCGATGAGGGCGCCAAGCGGAGCGCCGATGAAGAAGAGGATGAAGCACGCGAGAGCCTGAGCTATCTTGTGCAGGATCTCCACGCTCGAACGGCGGAGGTAGTAGTACTCCACATAGTTGTCGCGGCTGTAGTTGGTAAGTTCCGAAGCCATCCTGTTGGCCCTTTCGGACGCAGTCTTGAGGGCGCGTATCTTGTCCGCCCTGATCTTCCACACGCCGAAACCTTCGTATTTGAAGTCTGAGCGGGTGGAGTTGAATGCCGTGCTGTCCAGCTGCTTCTTGAAAGTGAAATAAGAAGCTTCGGTCACTGATTTGTAGTGGCTCTGGTATGCGGCCTCGGTAATTCTGTGCAGGGAGTCCCTTTCGTTGATCAGCGACTCCGTCTTCTGGGCCTTGATCTGGTTGCCGAAGCGGTTTTCCTCAGATTTCTCGAAGGCATAGTTGGACAGCGAGATGACCAGCTGCTGGCGTTCGAACGCCACCTTATTGAGCTGGAGGTCCCAATCTGCCCCCTTGCGGTTGTTGGTCTCCTGGTAGTTCGTACCGTTGTAGAGAGTGAAAATCAGGTAGTCCTTGGCCTTGCTCAGGCGCAGGGTCGCGGAGTCGGCCAGGGTGATGGAGGTGTTGCCCTTCTTGGCGGTGTGGTCATAGACCATCACGCCGTAGAGCATACCGTCCGACTGGTCCTCAACTCGCAGGATATAACCGTCGATGCCGTCGTAGAACGTGCCGGAAGGGATTTTGATCTCTTCCTTGGTCTTTCCGATGTCGGTGCGGAGCTGGTAGATTTCCATATAGGCCTTCGGCACCAGGTTATCGCCCACATAATAGGCGGCCACCGCCACTATCGCCGAAACGATGATGATCGGAGAGATGATTCTCGTGAACGAGACGCCCGAGGCCTTGACGGCCATCAGCTCCTTGTTCTCCGTCATCTGGCCGAAGGTCATCATAGATGCAAGAAGGGTGGAAAGAGGCAGAGCCAGCGGAAGAATAGTGCAGGTTCCCCACATAAGGAACTCCGCAATCACCCTGAGTCCGAGGCCTTTTCCCACCAGTTCATCGATGTAGAGCCAGAGGAACTGCATCACCAGGATGAACACGACGATGAGCAGGATCGCTATGAACGGTCCGAAGAACGATTTGAGAACAAACCTGTCGAGTCTTTTCATCCTGGTGGGGGTGAGGGATTATTTTGTTGCTATCGCGACAAGAGCTTCCAATGCATCTTTTATGCCATCCGGGTTCTTTCCGCCGGCGGTTGCGAGGCCGGGCTGGCCGCCGCCTCCGCCCTGGATGAACTTCGCGCCTTCGCGGATGTCCGCGCCGGCGTTTTTACCCTTGGAGACAAGATCCGCGGAATACATCAGCGCGAGCTGCGGCTTGCCTTCGAAGACGAAGGCCGCGGCGAGCGCGGTGCTCTCGGCGTCTTTCTGAAGCAGGAGTGCCGCTTCCCTGACCATAGCTGGATTCATACCCTCGGCTACAGCCTGATCGACCACGATAAGCTTGATGCCGTTCACCTCCTTCGCGCTTGCTTTTATCGCCTTCGCGAATTCAGCGGTTTTCTGCTTTGCGAATTCCTCCGCCTGCTTCTTCAGCGCGGCGTTGTCATCCACTAGTTTCTTGATTGCAGCCACCAGATCCGGAGCGTTGTTGAACGCGGCGCGGGCTGCCTTGACGGTGTCCTGCATAGAGGCGACGAACTGTTCGGCGTTCACGCCGGTGACAGCCTCGACCCTGCGGACACCCGCGGCAATCGCGCCTTCGCTCACTATCTTGAAGAAGCCGATACGTCCGGTGGCGCTGACGTGGCAGCCGCCGCAGAGCTCCACGCTCGGGCCGAACTTGACCACGCGTACGCTGTCGCCGTACTTCTCGCCGAACAGGGCAAGGGCGCCCATCTTCTGCGCCTCTTCCATAGTGGCGTCGCGCTTCTCCTCCAGAGGATAGTTTTCGCGTATCATTTCGTTAACCCTGTTCTCAACTTTGCGTATCTGCTCGTCGGAAAGCTTCTCGAAGTGCGAGAAGTCGAAACGGAGCTGGGTATCGGAAACGAACGAACCCTTCTGCTCCACGTGGGTTCCGAGGATTTCCCTCAGAGCCTGATCCAGGAGATGAGTGCAGGAGTGGTTGTTCGCGATGTTCTGCCTGCGGGCCGCATCCACCACGAGCTTGAAGCTTGCAGTGCAGTCCTCGGGCAGTTTCTCCGCGATATGCACGGTGAGGCCGTTCTCCTTGACGGTGTCGAGGATCTTGATGCGCTCGCCTGCGCTCTCGATGTATCCGGTGTCGCCCACTTCGCCGCCCATCTCTCCGTAGAACGGAGTGCGGTCGAAGACGAGCTGAAGCATCTTCCTGTTCTTCTGGACCACCTCGCGATGCCTGAGAAGCTTCGCTCCCTCAACGACGGTCGTGTCATAACCGACGAACTCCGATTCGCCCTGGCCATATTCGACCCAGTCGCCGAATTCGTTGGCGGTGGCGCCGCGTGCGCGCTCCTTCTGCTTCTGCAGCTCCACATTGAAGCCGTCCAGGTCCACGGTGTAACCGTTCTCGCCCGCGATGAGCTGGGTGAGGTCGATCGGGAAACCGTAGGTGTCGTAGAGCACGAACGCGTCCACTCCCTTGATGACCTTGTCCGCCTTGGACTTGGACATATAGTCGTCCAGAAGCTTGATTCCACGGTCGAGCGTACGCAGGAACGCGAGTTCTTCTTCGCGGATCACGGACTCGATTATCTTCTGCTGGCTGACGAGCTCGGGATAAGCTGCTCCCATATCGGAGATGAGCTGGGGCACGAGGCGGCAGAGGAACGGCTCGGTGAAGCCGAGGAAGGTGTAACCATAGCGAACCGCGCGGCGAAGGATGCGGCGGATGACGTAGCCCGCCTTCACGTTGCTGGGCAGCTGGCCGTCAGCAATCGAGAAGCTGATTGCGCGGATGTGGTCCGCGATCACCCTCATCGCCACGTCGGTCTTCTGCGACTCGCCGTACTTATGGCCGGAGAGTTCGCCTATCTTTCCGAGCAGACCGGAGAAGACGTCGGTGTCGTAGTTGCTGTTCTTACCCTGGAGCACTGCGCAGAGGCGCTCGAAACCCATACCGGTGTCGATGTTCTTCGCCGGGAGGTTCTCCAGATGGCCGTCCGCCATACGCATATACTGCATAAACACGATGTTCCAGATCTCGATGACGTGGGGGTCGGTCTTGTTCACGAGCTCACGGGCGGGGATGCCGGATGCCTTCTCCTCCGCGCTACGGATGTCGATGTGGATCTCCGAGCTGGGGCCGCAGGGGCCGGTTTCGCCCATTTCCCAGAAGTTGTCGTGCTTGTTTCCGAGAAGGATATGGTCCTCCGGGAGATGGCGCTTCCACGCCTCCATCGCTTCCTGGTCCATCTCAGTTCCGTCTTCCTTGCTGCCCTCGAACACGGTGGCATAAAGAAGTTTCGGGTCGATTTTGTAAACCTCTGTCAGAAGTTCCCACGCCCAGTCGATAGCCTCGCTCTTGAAATAGTCGCCGAAGCTCCAGTTTCCGAGCATCTCGAACATAGTGTGGTGATAGGTGTCGTGGCCGACCTCTTCCAGGTCGTTGTGCTTACCGCTGACGCGGAGGCACTTCTGAGAGTCCGTCGCCCTGTCCCACTTCTTCTTCGCGTTTCCCAGAAAAATATCCTTGAACTGGTTCATTCCCGCATTCGTAAACATAAGGGTCGGATCGCCCTTCACCACCATCGGCGCCGACGGCACCACGGTGTGTCCTTTCGATGCGAAATAATCCAGAAATTTCTGCCTGATTTCGTTTGCTGTCATCATATGTCTGTTGTCTTTTACGCTTGTGTACACGCGTGCTCCGCGCGCTCGCACGGAGCAAAGCGTGCAAAGGTAGGAAAAATTTGCGTGATTTCCAACTACTTCCTTACCAGCAGTACGGCGTCGGCGAGGGCCCAGCCTTCTCCGGCGGCGGGAACACTGAAGGCGGCGGAGAAGGTGTCGCCCTCGTGGAGACGGACGGTGCAGAGCGGGTGCCAGGCGCTGGTGGTCTGGCCGGCGACGCGCACTTCCGAGGCGTCGAAGACGAACGTTTGACCTGTGCTGAGGGTGATTTCCGTGCAAGGATTAACGTTGGGCTGCGGCAGATGCTGGTAACTGTAGACGGCGTAAGTGCCGGTGGCCGGAATAACCGTAGAGAAGACTGCGGGCGCGGCGCCGTGATCCCCGAACAGGCAGGAACGGCCGTAGGAATTGTACAGCCCCCAGCGGTGCCAGCCGGGCAGTTCGCCCAACTCCGGATCGTCAAGCACTATGTCGGGAGCGGAGCCGTCCTGGAACGGGTTTGTCTCAAGAATATGCACGATGTCGCGGTAGTCCACGTCCTGCACGCACGAGAGTTTCCGGTGATGAGCCAGCGACACGGCGAGGCCTGCTGCCTGGCCTAGGCACATAAAGACGGGCTCCATACGGATGGAGCCATAGGCTATGTGCGAGGCGGAGCAGCAGACGGGCACTAGCAGGTTCGAACATTGCTCGCGCTTCGGGGTGAGGCTACGGTAGGAGATGGGATACGGCAGGCCGCCGTCCACTTCCACATTACCCTCGTTTTTTACCATCCAGCGGCCGTCTTTGCGAACGGCGATACGCTCGCAGTTGTGCGAGTCCATCGTGTAGGCGGCCATCGCGACGCCGTCCGGAGCCACTCGCCTGTTTTCACAGTCGTCCTGGGTGGCGACGTATTCCCCCACCATCCTTCGGCATTCGCGCACATATAACTGCGGACTCCAGTGGTCGGAGTCGAGGTATTCGTCCTTCGGCAGCCCCCATTTCACGATTTCAGAGCGTATGGATTCCGGCACGCGCGGGTCGTTGCCCATAAACCAAAGCAGGCCGAGGGTGTAGTCTTTGTGCGCCCGGATTATTTCCTGGCGCTCCTCCCAACAGGCCTCCGGGTATGAATGGTTCATACCTATCATATCGGTACTGAAGCCGCCACGGTTATTGACATCCGTCTTTCTGCCGGGCATACGGCTCCAGATGAAGTAGTCGTTCAGGCTTGTTTTCTCCGGCTGGGCGGCTATCAGACGGGCGAGCAGTTCATAATGGGCCGGCTCGTAGTTTTCAGGCTTATCGACAGGGATGCGGTTTTCAAGGCTGTCCGTCAGGCATATACGGAAATTGTAGGCTTGAACGAGCCCGTCGCTGGAGCCGGCGGGCTGAAGCTGCCGGGTGCTCACGCCCCAAAGCAGCCCGCTGGCCGGCGCGCCGGGCGCCACGAACGGATCCACTCCGTCCGGGAATTGATGCCCGTGGAGCATCTGGACTCCGTTCCACGTCTCGCCGTATTCTTCATTGCTTTCACGCCCGACACGGTATTCCACTCCTGCGGCGGCCATCAGGTCGCCCTCATAGGAACAGTCGATAAACCAGGGGGCGGCGAAAGTCAAAGTGTCCGCTCCGTTTGCGACACGGATGCTGGTGATGTTTGTGCCGTCCTTGACGGTATCCACCAAGTGGTAGTTTTTAATCGCTTTTATGCGCGGGTGCTTCAGATACTCCTCGAAGACTTCCAGCGCGGCACTGGGTTCGAATACCCAGTTTTCCAGATTGCCGTAGTGAGCGCCCAACCTGCGATAGAACTGCAAAGCCAGGCCCTTCACCACCTGTTTGTTTCCTATATCCGTCTGCCCGAGGCCGCCAGTCGTCATTCCGCCGAAACGATTCGTCGGCTCGATGACCACGACATTCAACCCTTCCTGCGCAGCGCTGTAGGCCGCCATCACTCCGGACGCAGTCCCGCCGTAGACTAACAGGTCGTAATTGCGGGAGCATCCGGCGAGGGCCAACACGCCTATCAGTAGCAGACGGAACGCTCTCATTTGACTTTCTGTCCAAGGAACATTATTGCACCGGACTGACGTTCGCGGATGACGAACAGGAACGGGCGGTCGGCGATGAAATTGATGTAAGGCTGTTCGTAGCCGGGACCTACGCTGGTCAGTCTCACGGAGATAACCGTCACTGCAGCAGCTTCAGTACCCTCTTTGTTCAAGTCGATAAATGTCTTCTGGAGAACGTTGTCTATCATCAGCGGAACATCTGAAATACCTCCTAATTCGGCGGCAGGGCTGAACGCCTTGGGCATACCCATCTCAGCGAGGATGTCAGCGAGATTTATGGTGGATTCCATCTTGAATTCCGGCATTTTGAAGTTCACCCTGCGGCTCTCGAGCGCTGCCGCCAGAGTATCGAAACGCACCTGATTCATCGCGGGAGCTTTGTCGAAATCCGCCTTCGGCAGAATCACGTCCAGCACGAAGCGGCCGCGCTCCCCGTATGGCAGTTCAACCATCTGAAAATCAGCATCTTCCGCATATTCCATAAAGCCCTTTTTGAGGAGATAATTCACATCGGATTTCTTGCCGCCGAGGCCGTTGAAAACGCCCTCTTCGGTACGCGTGAATGCCTCTTCCCACGCCGCCTTGAAATACACCGCGTTGACGAGAGCCATCTTCCATCCGGGGGTTCGCTCCACGACCTGGCAAATCTTTCCGTGCGTCTTTTCGCAGCACCAGGAGTTGATCTTCTGTGCGGCTGCCGGCTGGTTGAAATCGACATTGCCTATCTCCGCTCCGAAGTGTTTGCGCGCCCCCTTCTCGAAGGCCGGCTTGACCGGTAATCCCTCGTGCACCCAGATGGAATTCGCCGTCTCCATAGTGACGGATGTGTCGGCGGATTCGAGCGTGCTGGTCAGCTTCTCGAACGATTCATACAAAGCCCTACGGTCCATACCTCCAAGACCGAGCGTGGATACCATCTGCCCGTAGGTCTCACCCTCCGCGCCGGTGGCGGTCATCGCGAGGGCAAGCGACAGGCTGAGCGGCGACACGAACACGTCTTCCTGTCCGGCCACACGGCCGAACAGACCGAACACATAATCTGAAGGCGCTGCGGCAGTTTTTGTCGCTACCGTCTTGACCTCTATGGTTTTAGCATTTTCGACTGTTTTACTGTGAGCTTTGCGCTGTGCGCAGCACGAACAAAGCAACGCCGCGAGTGCGGCAAAAATGAGTATAATTTTCTTCATACTTGACGCAAGATACAAAATAAATGCCTACCTTTATACTGAAAAACATCTAAACCATTATTGTTATGACCCAGCCAAAGAAAGCAAAAGGATATGTGGTGGAAATGTTCCTCGCACATCAGAACAAGCTCGATTCCCATTTATACAAGACTTACGAAGATGCTCTGCAGGCCCTGGGGTCGGATCCCGAAGCAGGAAGAATCTATGAAGTGCACAGCAAACACAGCAATGGACCCGATGTGGACGGTTACACCTATATGTGGGCCGACGGCCATATCTCCTCACACATTTACAAAGAGGAGATGGACGCAGACGAGGCCCGCACCAAATACCTCTTCGAGCATCCGTATCACAAAGATCCCGGTAAAGTCATAGCGCTGAAGATCGTTGCGAAATAAACCTGTCCTTAAGGTACAAAAAAACCAGGCTCACCGGCCTGGTTATTTTTATTTATCCGCAGTAGAAGAACTTATCCACGTATTCTTTCATCAGCGAGCTGTCGGCCTGGACGCGGGTGTGCAGGTCGGCATCGCCGAATGCGCGCAGGCCCTTGAGGACGCCGTCTATCATACGAGGCGAGAAGACCCCGCACGATTCGTAGATCCCGCGGACCTTTTCGAGGCAATCTGCCGAGGCGGCGCAGCTGGCCGGCAGCGCCTCCAGACCGGCGAGCACTTTCGCCCCCTCTTCCTTGTGGATGTCCAGCGCCACGTACTTCTCCTCCGCCAGCGCCAGCGCGGTCTTCGGGTCGAGCTCGAGTCCATAGCGGCACGCCACACAGAGCGCAGCCATCAGCTGGTAGATGTCCGCAGAGCCGTCCGGGCTGCGCATCTCCACCGTCTGCTTGAGCGATTCGACCGGGGTGTCCGGCTCGAGAGGATTCGCCATCGCCGCGAGGCTGCGTGAGCCCCTCCATCCTAGCGGTACACGCACGAGCGCCGAACGGTTGCAGTCGCCCCAGCACACATTTGTAGGCGCTTCCTGGTGCGGCACGAGCCTGAAGAACGACGTGGGGTTCTTGTTGCCGAACGCGGTTATCGACGGAGCGAGCACCATCATTCCGGCTATGGCCCTGCGGGCTATGTCGGAGATCTCCCCTCCTTCCGTCATACAGTTGCGGCCGTCGTTCATTATGCGCATATGGATGTGCATACCGCTGCCGGCCTCGCCGACTATGATCTTCGGGGCGAAGGTGACCTCCAGGCTCCACTGGTATGCGAGATTGCGGATGACCCACTTAGCGAGCAGGATCTGGTCTGCGGCCGATTCCACCGGGTCGGGCAGGAACTCTATCTCGTTCTGCTCGTATAGTTTGCCGTCCATAGTGAAGGTGCCCACTTCCGAATGGCCGTACTTGATATGGCCGCCCGTCTGCGCGATCAGCTCCATACACTTCCGGCGGAAGTCGTTGAACTTCGCGAACGGTTCGGTTTCGTGATAGCCCTTCTGCTCTATGCCCGGGTAGAGCGGTTCATCCGGCGCGATTACGTAGTATTCAAGCTCCGCCATAGCTTCGAAAGTGAAGCCGGTGGCGGCGAAGAAGGCCTCTTCGGCCCGTGCCAATGTCTGGGCGGGATCGCATTCGAACGGCTGCCCGTCCTTGTCGAAGAAGGAGCAGAGCATCACGAGGGTCGGGATCTCCTGGAACGGATCCACGAAGGCCGTACGGTAACGCGGGACCACATAGAGATCGCTGCTGCCGGGCTGGACGAACGAGGGGAAGAGGCTGGAGCCGTCCACCCTTTCGCCTTCCGAAAGTATGGTCTCCAGATACTCCAGGTCATTGATTACGAAGTTAAGTGTCTTTACCCTTCCATCTTCCGCCGGGTACATAAAGTCCACCATCTTGATACCGTGTTCGACCACGAAATTCACGATATCTTCCTTGGTGAAAGTATCGGGAGTTTTTCGCAGCGCGGCCACGACAGCATTGGGATTCAGAGCTATTTTCTTATCCATTATTATAGTCTTAGTGCGTGCCCTTTCCGGGGCGGGGATACAAAGTTAGCGAAAATATTTGCAGTCTTCGCGAAAAGATGTATCTTTGCAGTCCATTTTCAGGTCTGGCCCGGGCCGACAAACCTGACACGGACCTTTGGAGAGATGTCAGAGTGGTC
>JAGAAF010000032.1 GCA_017615435.1 Bacteroidales bacterium | reverse complement strand
GCTGTCACGGTGGCGAGAAGCATAGTGCCACCCATCTTCACGACAGCGGATCCGGCGGCCTGCTTGGCCAGTTTGCCGGTCTCGATCTCAATCACGCGGCCATCCGCGAGTTCGATCTTCTTGTTGATTACATTCATTCTAATTGCGTCTAAAATATTGCTTCATACCCGGACCTTCCGGGTTGTTGAATCCTTCAAAAAAGGGGCGGCGCCGCCTGGGCACCACCCCTGTTCCTATCCTGATTATCGACGGAGTCCCAACTCCTTGATAATGCTTCTGTACCTCTCAATGTCCACTTTCTGGAGGTAATCCAGAACCTGACGGCGCTTACCGACGAGACGAAGGAGAGAACGGCGGGTCACGACGTCCTTCTTATTCTTCTTCACGTGCTCGGTAAGATGAGCGATACGGTAGGAAAATAATGCAACTTGACTCTCAGGAGAGCCGGTGTCCTTATTAGACTTCCCGTACTTCGCGAAAATCTCTTGCTTCTTCTCAGGCATTAAATACTCAGCCATTGTGCAAAAGTTTTTGTTGTTAATAATTCACTCGCGGGGCCGTCCCGCAAAAAAGTGTGCAATATTAGTGAATAAATTCGTGAATAGCAAAACTTTTCGCCCTTTTACCAACAACTCTTTTTCATTCCAAGTCCAACCTCAAGATCGCGCTGCGAATGTATGTTGTCCGTCCCGTCCCCCTCCCCTCGCAGCCACGGCGTCGCGAGAGTAGGACGCTCGCAAATCTTTGTCACTGAACTCGCGCGCGTCAGAAACACTTGAGAGGGATTTTTGCGCAGGAAAGGTCAAAGTCCCTTTGATCTTTTCAAGCAAAAACCCGAAAAGCCGCCCCGGCGCCAGCCCCGGTAGCGCTCCCGCGACCGAATCCGCCAAACAGCGCCACGGCACGTGAGTGCCGATGTGCCCTCAATGGTGTCTGTTAGGGGTGTGTCTTATCCTGCGTGGCGCAAGGGCCGAAATCGAGTGTAGCTCCACGTGGAGAAGATGATGGGGTGCCTCACAAGCAACTCCAATAGGGGTGGCGATCGCAGCCTGTGGCGCTGTTTGGCGAAATCATATAGTCTGATAGTTCTTCGCCAATATGAAACCAGACTAGATGCCACAGGAGGTATTGTGGGCAAGGGGGGCCGGCTTCATAGGCTGATTTCAGGGTATGAAGCCGAGCGACCCACGCCAGAAGTGCTTCAGAGAGGGGCACCCTGGCTTCATCTTGGCGAAAGCGCGCAGCTCGGCGGGAAAACACCCCAAAAACTCGCCGAATAAGTCCAAAAACCACGATCCGGCGAGAAAACGCCCAAATACTCGCCGTACGGGGTAAGTTTGTCATTCTCCCCGAGGAATAATGAGGGATAAAGATATTTGTTGTATATTTGAGTATGAAACGAATCTTATTGGCTATCATCTTATTAGCTATGGCAGCAACAGCGTGCAACAATGGGGCACAGACCTCTAAGGAGGCCGCGCAGAAGGCGGTATTAGACAATATTATGACCAGGACATCAGTCAGGCAGTTCACGAGCGAGCCCGTGCCGGCCGGGATGGTCGAGCAGATGCTCCGCGCGGGAATGGCCGCGCCCACGGCGATGAACTCCCAGCCGTGGGAGTTTGTCGTGATTAACGACCGCGACACCCTGGACAAACTTGCCGCCCAGCTCCGCTACGCCAAGATGCTCCAGCAGGCGCCCCTCGCCATCGTCGTGTGCGGCCGCGACAAATGGTTAGACCGCGAAGGCAACGAGCGTGAGAACATCTTCTGGGTGGACGACTGCTCAGCAGCCACGGAGAACATCCTTCTCGCCGCGCACGCCCTCGGGCTCGGCGCAGTCTGGACGGCGGCGAAGGACGACCGCGGCGCGATCGTCGCGGATGCCCTAGGCATCCCCGAAGGTGTGCGCCCCCTCTGCGTCATCCCCATCGGCTTCCCCGCCGACAACCCTCAACCCAAAGACAAGTGGAAACCCGAAAAGATCCACTATAACCGCTACTAGACGAACTGCACTGCCGTCAAACTGGCGGCAAACGCTTTCACCCCGGCTTCAATTCTGGCCACCGTTTTCTTGGAAGGCTTGCTCTGACCGTGAAGATAGTGGCCGAGTTGTTTTTGGTTAATGCCTGTTATGCGCTGCAATCCTGCGAGAGAGAACGCCTCACAGTACTCCGATAGAAAACTGGCTGTGTCATAATAAAACTGGAAATCAATCTCCTCGAATTCCCTGCCGATACTTCCATAGAATTCTTTGATTCCCTCATACGACTTCCTAAAATCCTCCATCGCTTCCTGCACGGTCGCACCATCGCCGGTACATCCGTAATCCAGTCCGGCTTCTTCCATATACGCGGAAAATCCGAATTCCGCTTTCTCGATGTATACCTTTACCTGTTTCATCTTTCTCTATATTAAGCCAGCATCCCTCATTATCTGATGCAAGGTTCCTCTCGGAACTTCCTGTGAGCCGTGATTGCTCAATTTAAAATACCTGTTCGTCCTTGGGCTATACCATAGCGGATGACCGTTAACCTGTACGCCCGTGTCATAGCACTTAATTGCTCGAAGTTTTCTAATAAGTTCAGTGTATTTCATTGCCTCGGCACACCAAAGGTAGTAATTATTCTATTACAATCAAATATTTAATATCATTTTTTCTACCTATTATTGTAATTAACATTCATTGAAAACGTCACTTTCGGCAATGATAAAACGAAAATTCGTCCCCTGGTAGACAGGAGACGAATTTTTCATAAAAATTATTTTTTCGGTCCGAAAACTAGAGTTTTCCCTGCTTGAGCGCCTCGACGTATTGGTCGATGCGGTGCAGCTCTTCAGGGATTTGAATGCCCTGAGGGCAGGCTTCGACGCACTGTCCGCAACCTATGCAATGGTCGGCCTGACGGAGAGTCGGGACGGCCTTGTCGTATTCAAGAAGGTACTTCTTGCGGGCCTTGGCGTAGTTCTTCTGCTCAGCGCTGACGACGAACGTTCCCTCGCGGATATTGCGGTTGTAGAACTGGAAGATTCCCGGGATGTTGATTCCGTACGGACACGGCATACAGTACTTGCAGTCCGTGCAGTGAACCAGCGGGTATTCGTTGATCTTCTCCGCCACAGTATCCAGGAGCGTGAAATCCTCGTCCGAAAGGGGTTCGAAATCCAGATACGTCTCCAGGTTGTCGCGAAGATGTTCCATACAGGTCATTCCGCTAAGCACGCACTGCACCTGCGGGAAACTTCCCACGAAACGGAATGCCCACGAAGCGATGCTCTTGTCCGGCTCGGCGGCCTTGAGCATATCCGCCAGCGGAGCTGGCACTGTTGCCAGCCTGCCGCCGAGCAGGGGCTCCATAATCACAACCGGGATGTTCAACTCGACGAGCTTCTCATACATATACTCGGCGTTGACCTCTCCCTGCGCGTGTTTCCAGTCATTATAGTTCATCTGAATCTGCACGAAGTCCCAGTGGTACTTGTCGTGCATAGCAATCAGCTCATCGAAGCCTGAAAGGGGACCGTGGAACGAGAATCCAAGCTGGCGGATGTGCCCCAATTCCCTTTCGCGGAGGAAGTAGTCCATCAGGCCCGTGTCCAGAAAGCGCGTCTTGAAAGCATCATACCCGCTGATAGAATGAAGCAGATAATAATCGATATGGTCAGTCTCAAAATTCTCAAAAGACTTCAGATACAGGTCCCTTCCCTGCTCGAAGGAGTAAGGACCTTGGAAGTTGGAGCACTTCGTAGCTATCAAGTAACTCTCGCGGGGATGCCTCAAAAGCGCGATTGCAGTAGCGCGCTCGCTCTTCCCGCGGAGGTACACCGGCGCAGTATCGAAATAGTTCACTCCGTGCGCGAGGGCGTAGTCGACCATCTCGTTGACAGCCTCCTGGTCAATCTCTCCGTCCTTCATAGGCCAGCGCATCGCGCCGAAGCCCAACAGTCCGATTCCCGGATAGTGCTGTGCCATATGTTCCGGCCCCAGCCCCTGCTTTGCCAGCGCCGTCTCGCGCGTCCTGGGCGCGCAGGAAGCCAGTCCGGCCGTCACTGCCGCCGCGCCCGATATCTTCAAAAACGATCTTCTATCCATTTTGTCTGACGTGTTTGGAGCGGCCGTTTACCCTTACCGCGCTTATCGGGCGCACAGGGCAGAGGTTTTCGCACGCTCCGCATCCTATGCAAATCTCTTCGTTCACTACGGGCACTTCCCTTCCGTGCCGGTTCGTCACCATCCTTATCGCACCCACAGGGCAATGCCGCACGCAGTTCCCGCAATCCACGCCCTGCCGCTGGAGACAGTCCTTATGGTAGACGTGGGCCACGCCCCAGCTGACCGTGAGTTTCTCGAACTTCCCAAGAGGCTCTATCGCGCCGGCGGGGCACACTGTTCCGCAGACGTTGCATTCGGGGCGACAGTAGCCGTCCGCATAGCTCATATACGGCTGCATCAGATGCGCAAGGTCCGTGCTTGTTTTCAGCACCCCGTTCGGGCAGTTCGCCACACACAGCTGGCATCCGGTACAACGCTCGTAGAAACGCTTCACGCTCTCCGCTCCCGGCGGCACCAGCGGTGTCTCCCTTTCCGGGTCCACCTTCGGAGTAATCGGGGCGAACCCGCCGTGCAACTGCGCCCGGGCCTCCAGGCCCGTCAGCGCCGCCGCCCCCGCAATCATCGTTGCCTTTTCGATAAAACCGCGACGGCCGTTCGAGCTGGATGTGTCCGCGGCCGAAGGGGCCGTCTCCTGCGCCTTTTCCGAAGGGGACCCCCACGCCCAGCGGAGCTTGATACCGCCCGCGTCGCACACTCCGATGCAGTCGAAACAGTCCACGCAGCGCGAATGGTCGATCACCTTCCCGCCTTCTATGTCGATGCAGGCCGCCCGGCACTCGCGCTCGCACTTACGGCACGCGATGCACTTGTCCTGATCGATTCCGATCCTGAACATCGCGTGCTTGCTGACCAGCCCCAGCGTCGTACCCACCGGGCAGATGTTCGAGCACCACGCGCGACCGTAGAGCCACGCCAGGACTATCAGCCCCACGAACGTCACGCCCGCTACCGCGATCAGCGGCCACGCCAGCGATTTGCCTGCGGCCACGGTCACCATCCTACCGTATGCGCTGTATGGTGCCAATAGCAGCACCGCCCCCTGTATTCCGGCAGCGATACATATCACCACTGCGGCCAGCACTCCGTAACGAAGCCACTTGCGCTCCTTACTGAAAGTGAAGCGCTTGGCCGAAGATTTCTTCCGGCGGGCATAGGCTTTCTTGAACACCTTGGCGTACAGCCTTCGAAGCCAGATGATTATGTCTTGAAATATACCGAGAGGACAGATGACCGAGCAGTAGATGCGGCCCATTATGAGGGTCAGCGCCAGCACTCCGGCTATGACCGCGAAGTTCAGCCCCAACACCGCCGGGAGGAACTGGAGCTTTGCCATCCAGCCCCACCAGTCAGTGCCTATCCCGGTGAACAGCAGCGTGATTCCCACTATGAACAACGCCGCCAATATGATTCTTGTTCTGCGTAACATATTCATCCAAATATAATGAAAAGTTGGTTGTTCCGTGCATACCCTCATCGTTTGAACCGAGGGTATGTGCGTTTTGGGGTTGTTTTTGCACATACCCTACCCTATTTTGTGGAGGGTATGCACGCTTTTATTATTTTTGTGTTATGAACGTAGTTATTCTGGCGGCGGGAGTTTTTCCGCGAACAGGTTATTCCTGGTATCTGATGGGTTCGGCCGATGCGCTTGTATGCTGCGACGGAGCCCTTAAAATTGCATTGAAGAATAAGCTTAAGCCGACTGCAGTGGTTGGAGATATGGATTCGGTGTCGAAGATCATCCTGAACCGTTTCAACGGGGAGATTGTGAAGGTCGACGAGCAGGACGACAACGACCTGACGAAAGCGATGAAGTATGTGCTGGAGAAGTACCCGGAAGTTGCTGCTATCACCATACTCGGAGGGACGGGCAAGAGGGAGGCACACACTCTGGGCAATCTGTCGCTGCTGATGGAATATGAGAAAGAATATGGGTTTTGGGAGCGCGGCGTGACCGTCCAGATGGTGTCGGACCACTCGACCGCCTTCGCGGTCGGCGACTCCACCACCATCTCGGTCGGCGAAGGCCGCGCCGTGTCGCTTTTCACCTGCGACCCCACCCTGCGCGTCCGGTCGCGCGGTCTGCAGTGGCCTTTGGACGACGTTGTCTTCGACAACTGGTGGAAGGCCACCCTCAACCGCGCCACCTCCGACGAAATCGCCCTCGAATTCAACCACCCCGCCCCAATGCTGATAATACTAGATTAAGCGTGTCACATAACCACCTGATTACCAACAACTTCCTAATATTCGGCTCCGGATTTTTCGGAGTCGAGTTTAAGGATTCTGCTGAGTATTAGGAGGTTAGGCGCCACGGACAAAAGACAATTATGAAAAAGATATTTGTTTCCATTTTTTTTATCGCTATGTGCGTCCTGGCGGTTGCGCAGGGGCATAAGAGCGAAGCGGCCGTGAAGGCGATTTTGGAGGATAACACCCGCGCGGCGAACAACCACAACTCATACGAGTTCTTTGCGCTGAGCGACACTCCTGCGCCGAAAGGCTACAAGCCCTTCTACATCAGCCACTATGGCCGCCACGGTTCCCGTTCGGCCTGGGGCGGCGACGCGTATAAATACGTTATCGAAATTCTGGAGCAGGGTCAGGCGGCTGGTCTCCTCACGCCGGGGGGCGACTCGCTTCTGATCGCTGCCCGCAAGGTGCTGGCGTCCTACAACGGTATGGACGGTCGTCTGACACCCCGCGGCGTGAGGGAACACGCCGCCATCGCCAAGCGTATGTACAGCCGTTACCCGCAGGTGTTCAAAGGCGCGAAGAAGATCCGTGCCGTCTCCAGCACAGTCCCCCGCTGCATAGTCAGTATGAATTCTTTCACCAACTCGCTGATGAGCATCAACCCGAAGCTCGAAATCAGCCTGGACACAGGAGAAAGGATAATGGAGTACATTTCCCCTAACGACAAGAATGCAAGAGATATAACCCGTCAGGCATATAAGAACGCACTCGAAACCCTGAACGACATCCCCGACGACACTCTCGGAGTGCTTTCAAAGCTCTTCACAGATCCTGTGGAAGCGAAAAAATTTGCGGGCCGTTCGGGCACACTTACCGATGCCATCTTCTACACCGCCGACATCGCCGAGGACTTCGACATCGAGGAGAACCTCTTCCGCTTCCTGCCTTTCGATGCTATCTATCGTCGCTGGGCCAGAAAGAATATCAGTCTCTACACCGGCCAGTGCAACTCGGCCGAGGCTGGACTTGAACGCTGCGCGATTGCGAAGCCGACCGTGGACGACATAGTCGCAAAGGCAGATGAGGCAATAGGAGGCGGCGAGTTTGCCGCCGACCTGCGCTTCGGACACGACTACCCGCTGCTCGGCCTGGTCAGCTACCTCGGGCTCGAAGGGGTCGGCGAACGCCTCGCCGCCGAAGAAATCTGCGACAAATGGCTGGGCTTCTGGGAAATCCCTATGGCCAGCAACCTGCAGATGATCTTCTACCGCAATAAAAAAGGCGATGTGCTCGTGAAGTTCCTCTACCAGGAAAAAGAACGTCTCCTCCGCGGACTCGAACCCGTCACCGGGCCCTACTACCGCTGGGAAGACGTCAAGGCAAATCTGGAGGGCTACAAGCGCTAGAACGCGTAGCCCAGATTAAAGAGCATACTGCCGCCGATGGTATCGGAGGCGAGAAGATAGGCGAAGTCAAGCGACACGCCGGCGAACTTGAAGCCGACGCCAGCAGACGCGTAAGACGGGAGCACCGCCGCTCCCGAGCCGTAGTGATATCCTGCCCTGACGAACGCCATATCCATAATCCCATATTCGACAGACCCTGCCGCCGCGAAACCGCCGGCGGTGGGCACAACCAGCTCAAGCGAAGGGGTGAGACCGGCTATGGTGTATGAAGCACCGACTCTTGCCGATAGCGCAGAAAAGAGATTGCTCAACGCAATTCCAGCCCTCAGGGCATCCTTCACATAAGTGGCGCTGATGTCCGCGAAGAAGCCGGAATACTTGTAATCCGGAGCCAGCGAACACGACAGAATCTTCGCCGACACGCCGGCCGACAGATTCTCCGTGATGGCATACGAAGCGCCGAGGCCGAGGACCATATCCGAGGGATAATAAGTGCCCGAAGAAACGCTGTTCTGATTAGTTACAACGACCCCCTGGGAGTCGGTTATCTTGCGGCCGAAAAGGCCCACGCCGAGCTTTGACCCGATGCGCGCGAAGCCTCCGAGGCCGATAATATTGCTGTTCGAATTGGACGGAGCCCACATTCCGTATCCGGCGCTGAAAGAATAATTGGTTTCAGCAAACGAAATGGCGGAAGCATTGTTTTCAGCAGAGTAGGCGTTGGCCGCTTTGGCCACGCTTACGCCCGCCACAT
Organism: Bacteroidales bacterium; assembly: GCA_017615435.1. The sequence goes on along the minus strand of JAGAAF010000032.1, from coordinate 10,589 downwards.
TCTGAGCGTCAAGGCCGATATACAGGGAGGACACGTCCTGAGCCCTCGCTACGAGGGAAGAGGCGAGAACAATTATGAAGAATAACGACTTTTTCAAGGCTCTTATTTTTTAATAATTGTAAACTTATCCTTTGTAACGGCCCCCGAATACTTCAGGTAATATGCACCTGCAGGCAGATCGGAAAGATCCAGCTCGAGAGGAGTGAACGGACCCACATTCTGACTGTTTGCAGAGAACACGATCGCACCTGCCCTGTTGGTGATAACCAGGTCCACGGTGTCATCCACCGCCGTCCTCAGGCTCAGCTTGTCCACGAACGGGTTGGGATAAATCTCCACATTGCGTTTCCCGTCGCGGATCAGAACCTGGATGGTCTGGGAAACCGAAGTCTTACGCGCATCGGATGCGGTGACTTCGAGAGTCGCGGTACCGTAGGCAACGGGGGTGACGACCAACTTCCCGCCCGAGATTGATCCTGTCGCAATCTTGCCGGGAGTAAGACTGCGCACGGTGTAGGTCAGAGTTTCTTCGTCCGCATCGGAGAAGAAATCCGACAGTGCGATTGACGGTTTCTCGCTGAACTCGTTGATAACGATGTCCTGCATCGGAGCCTTCACGACCGGAGTCGTGTTGGCCGCAACCGAAATGTTGATATTCTTCTTGGTGACCGAATAACCGTCACTCACGCTCAGTTCGCAGACATAATTTGCATTTTCATCAAGGCTCAGGGCGTCGATATGGATTGTGGCCACACCGTCATTGAGCGCGACAGTGGTCCCTTCCAATGAAACGGAACAAGTCAGAGGATGTCCGTCCGGATCAGAAACGTTGAACGGGACATCTACGGACTCGTGCGACTTGAGCTGGATGTCCGTGCTGCCACCAGCGGCAATCACGGGCACGGAATTGGACTTGGTCTGGATGGCTACGTCAGCAGTCAAATCCGAGTATTTCCCAAGTACGCTCCTCGAACGCATACGGACGTGGTATGTGGTCTCAAAATCAAGGCCCTCAAGGCGGTACTGGAGATTCTCACCGGAAGGCACGTCATCGGCCCTGACTTCAACTTTAACCACTCCTGCTCCAGGATTGGCCGGATTGAGCGAGGAAAGCGAATTCTTGCTGTAGAACAGTTCGTAAGCAAAGGCCAGTTTATCATCGGAACTGGCAGTGTGAGGCCACTCCAGCGAGATATAGTTTGCGACCACAGAATTGTCCAATGCAACGGGGCTATCCGGTTCGAGCAGTGAAGCCGAAACCGCCCTGTATGCGTCAACTATACCCACCCCGATCTGTCCTTGGTACTTGGTATTGTAGACATCGATATTACGTGCCGTACCGAGCAAAATATCGAGGAGCATCTGACGGGTGAATCCGGGGCCTTTGAAATGCGACACTATCAGCGCCGCCGTTCCCGTGACGTGGGGACACGCCATCGATGTGCCTTGCCACGAAGCATATCCGGCGGGTCCGGTGACGGTGGAAAGGATACCCGCGCCAATATAGACATCTCCACCGGGAGCGGCGATATCCACCCACTCGCCATAGTTGGAATACGAAGTCTTCTGGTAACTGTGGGCCACAGCGGATACTGCTATCACTTCCGGAACCATACACGGATAGGCCTTGTCGGACGCATCGTTGCCGGCAGCGAAGACAATAAGGCCGCCGGCCATAGGTCCGGTCTGCACGCCCATTTCGTTGAAGCCGGCGTTAGTATTGAAATACTGCATCGCCTCACGAATAGCCTGAATGGTGCCCAGATCCATCTCGTCCGCTCCCCAACTGCAGTTCATCAGCACGGCACCATTGTCAGCCGCATAGACGAACGGAGGTTGGACGTAGGCCATATGCTCCGATGTCTGGAGCGTCATTATGCGCACACCGGACGTCGGACTGCCGTCACCACCGGCAATGCCGCAGACACCCACGCCATTGTTGTTGACGGCCGCTATTGTGCCGGCGACGTGAGTTCCGTGTTCGGCGAAGATGATTCCTCCGGGGTTCTCGGTTTCCGGGCCGTCAATCCAGAAACTGCAGCCGTAGACATCGTCCACATAGCCGTTGTTGTCGTCGTCCACACCCGTGACACCGTTAAATTCGGCATCGTTCACCCACATATTCTGGGCAATATCCGGATGCGTCCAATCCACGCCTTCATCGCTAACCGCCACTACCACCTCCGGCGAACCGGTCTCTATGTCCCAGGCGCGTACGACATCTGCGTCCGAACCCGCAATAGAGCCCATAATCGAGCCGTCGTTCTGGTAATGCCACTGCTCGTGCAGTCTGGGATCGTTGAACGATACCGACGTGCTCCTTATCACAGGCACAGAGCCGACTATGCCCACAGAAGACAATACGGAAAAATCGTCCGCCGCCTTGGTAACGGGACGCTCAGGGTCGAACTTCGCCACATACCACAAATGCAGCCCTGCTTCGCGATGACGCTTTTCGAACTTTCCTGCCGGCGGATACATCCTTGAAAGAGTGTAAACACCGGAAGATTCAAGTTCGTTCAGCAGCGCCGCATCCGGTTCAGTGTTGAACTTTACGTAAAGGTAACCCGGGACGACATTGGAGGCCGTTTCAGCGGGTGCATCAACGGAGTCCACTACTGCCGGCCCTGCGCTTTCCTTGACCGAACACGATGCCAATACCGCAATCAGGCAGAGAGATATACCGTATAGTCTTCTATTGAACATATTGAACTCTTATGATAACAGAGGGTCGGACGCGCCGACCCTCTATCAATAATTATTGTCAGTTTCCCTGAAGATTACTGGAGCTCGAAAGTTACTCCTCCAGCGTAGCTGTCTTCAGCTGAGCCATTAGACTTGAGTGTTTGGAAACCATTCGCCATAACGAGGTGCTCGTCATCCGTTGCGGCAAGCACTATCGGGTCGTATCCACTTGCATCACTCATACTGGGGGCATTGAGACCCGCAAGCATTCTGCCTGAGAGGTTATAATCTGCTCCCACTGCAATCGAGAGGGTCTTGTTCTCGTTGTCGATGGTCGCCAAGCAGAAGCAAGCCTGAGGGAGTCCGGTTTCTTCATCCCAGACAGCATCGCCATAAGCATCGCTATAGTACGGCTCGAAATGAACGATAACGGCAGTGTTCTCCGGATCGTCAGGATCGAGGAAGATGGTGAACACGTTGTCATATTCGTCGCCATACGCCTCGGATACGACGTGTCCCTTCCAATCTCCGGAAATCTTAGCCCAGAAAGGAATATCGGGAACATCCACCGAAACGACATCTGAGTACACAGCACCGATAGTACTGGATACGACAGCCATAAGATAATAGGTCTTGTTGGCGGTCACGGCGCCAGTAGCAGCGTTATCACCCTCGACGGGATTCTCGAGCTTCGAGAACTTGGTAACTGCGAAATCCTCAGTAGTACTGGAAAGAATACCCACCTCGAGAGAATCGAGGGTCTCGTCCAAGCCGGTGAGGGTAATGGTGACCTTTGCGACTCCATCCACAGCATCAGCTCCTGTGCAAACTACCGTTGTTCCAATAGTGACTGTAGGAAGGCTCTTCGAGATAGGGGTGAAACCACTCTCGACGTCTGCCTTGCTGGGAGCTTCTTCGTTGCAAGCAAGCAGCGCAAAAGAAGCGGCAGCAATCAAAGCAACAGTTTTAAAGATATTTTTCATATTCTAACGTCTTTTAATGAATTACTCACCTTCGCCTTCACCTTCGCCTTCCTCTTCTTCCTCTTCCTCCTCGCCGAACTTCTCTTCGGGACCGGTGACCCATTCGTTATTATCCTCTTCAGAGATGTAGATATTGTTCTGGATCTCGCTCATAGGGATCTGGAAGTTCCAGCTCTTGGCGTGTGCGGGGAATACATACTTAGCCTGAGTAGAGTGGTTGGATCCGTCATAGGTCCTGTCCACACCCTTGGCATTACGGCGCAGGTCGAAATACTCGAAGCCTTCGCCCCAGAGCTCGATACGGCGCTGGAGAAGAACTTCCTCGACGTCTGCGGTCTTTGCCCAGGAAGGATCACGCTTTGCCATAAGGGTGGCGAGAGTGGTACTGGTACCATCCTTGCGAGCCTCGGCTTCAGCCTTGATGAGGTACATCTCAGCTGCGCGCATATAGATGTAGTCCTGCAGATAATTGGTGTCTCCACCGAACTTGCGGGCTGCGTAAGGGAGCTTACCTCCAGCATACGGAGCGGTAGCGTCACCGGCAGCGCTGTTGAACAGGCTCTTACGATAATCCGTGTCAGGAATCTTGTTGTAGAGAGAGACATCTATGCAACGGACGCTCTGTCCGACTCCACCGTAACCGTAGTGGTCATTACTCATATGAGAGTGGAAGGAAGCATAAATGGTCGAGGTCTCAGGGGTGTGGTTGAAGCCCCAAAGAACTTCAGCGTCCTCAATCTCCTTGAAGCCTTCGTGCAGGCGGGTGTTATCCATAAGGGTGTAGCCCGCCATAGCTGCATCAGCTGCTGCGATGGCTTTGTCCCACTGCTGGCTCAGCAGGTAGTACCTTGCGGCAATACCCTGGGCGACGGAGAGGTCAACCTCGTTCTTGCTGGCGCGCTCGTAGCCGGTAAGCAGAGGCAGTGCAAGATCGATATTCCTTTCGATTTCAGTGAAGATGTCTGCAACGGTGTTACGTCCACTCTTTGCGGTGACTTCCTCAGTGCTCTTTGCGTCGCGGACGGCGTAGATGATAGGCACTGCGGGAGCGGTGGTGTTCACAGTAGCGTTGGGATAGTCTCCCAAAGCAACGTCCTGGAAGAGCTGAACCAGATAATAGTAGGCGAATGCGCGGAGTGCGTAAGCCTGTCCGAGATAGCCCTTCAGGAGCGGATTGGTAGGATCCTCAGCGCCGAAGAAGTCGATGACTTCGTTGGCGTTCTTGATGAGGGTGAAGTAGCAGCCCCAAAGCTGACGGGGACGGCTCCAATCCCACTCACCATAGTCGTGGTTGATATCATAGATACCCCAGTTCCAGGTGCCGTTGACAGCGATATCCTGTCCCATAAGATCGGTGATGGCACCGATTGCAAGGTGACCATAGTCATCGTGTGCGCCACTGGAGGCACCGAGCTGGTTGTACTGAACAAGCCAAGCGTAGAATCCGTTCACATAAGCGGAAAGGAATTCAGGGTTCTGCTCTACGATCTTTGCGGCATCGCTACCGGAAAGACTGCCCGTAGACTGAACTTCAAATGCTTCCTCTGAGCAAGATGAAACTGAGAGGGCGAAAAGAACTGCGGAGAATAATGCAATATATTTTTTCATAATCTTATCTCCTCTAATTAAAATGTTACAGTAACGCCACCGGAAACGGTGCGGAGAGCCGAATAGGTATTGCCGTTGCCGCCGGTGAAGGACTTACGCACATCCATACCCTTACGAGCTGAGAGATACCAGACATTGTCGCCGGTCACATAGAAGCGTACGTTGCTGATAGGCATATTGGCGAACAGCTTCTCGGGCAGGGTGTAGCCGAGAGTAACGTTACGCAGGCTGATGTAAGAGGACTTGATAAGCCATCTGGTCGATGTTTCATTAGCAGTCTGCTCGTTCATCTGAACGCGCGGGACATCGGTGTTGGTGTTCTGGAAGGTCCACCTGTTGAAGATGTCCTTGTGCCAGTTGTTACCACCGCGGCCAGCGGTCATAAGGCCCTGGTAGACAGAGTCAAGAGTGTAACCGCCGAGCTGATATGCGAAGTTCGCGCTGAAGTCGAAACCGAAGGCGCGCAGCGAAGTGCTGAAACCACCGTAGAGATCAGGAATAGGGGTCTTGCCGGTCTTCACGCGGGTAGCCTCACCAGTGCTGGTAACGGTGCCGACGAGTGTATCGGTAGCAAGGCCGGTTTCAGGATCGGTCTCGTACTTGTTGAAGAGAGCGTGTCCGGTCTGCGGATCAACACCTGCGTACTCGTAGAGATAGTAGTTGTACAGAGGCTGACCCACCTCACGCCAGGAGTTGCCGACCTGCTTTCCGTAAGCGGGATAATCCGAAGGGATGCGGGTCACAACGTTGTTGTAGTGAGTTCCGTTGAATGCGATATTCCAGTTCACGTTACGGGTCTTGACGAGGGCGATGTTAGCTTCGAACTCGATACCCTTGTTCATCATATCCATATCGTTGACGAGCTGGCTTGAAGGCTGGCCCTGGGAAGGAGGAAGAGGACGATAGTAAATCATATCCTTGGTCTCCTTGACGAAGTACTCGACGTTGAAGTTGACGCGGCCGAAGAGGTTGCCGTCAACACCCACGTTGAAGTTGTTGGACTTCTCCCAAGTAACCTCAGGGGCTGCACGGAAGGTCTGGATGAGGGATGCGTCACCGTCCACACGGTCGACACGGTAGATATTCTCGTATACTCGGGTGAGGCCGATGGCATCGTTACCCTGGGTACCGAAGCTTCCCTTCACGCGGAGAGCGCTGACAGCGTCCAGATCCTTGAGGAAGGACTCCTGCTTCACGTTCCACGCTGCACCGACGCTCCAGAAGGAACCCCAGCGATTCTCCTTGGAGAAGCGTGAGGAACCGTCACGACGATAGGATGCAGAAAGGAAATACCTGTTCGCATAGCTGTATTCAGCACGGCTGAAGAAGCCCTCGAGGAAGTACTCGCTGGTAGCGGAAGTAAGATCCTGGTAGTTGATAGCATTTGCGAAATCAGGAACGCTCGAGTTGACGAACTTGGTCATATGACCCTGCAGATAGTAGCTCTGGTCGCTCTTGGTCTCGTGACCGAGGAGGATGTTGATGTCGTGGTTACCGAACGAAGGAGTCCAGTTAAGGAGCTGGTTCGAATTCAGAGCGGTGTAACGGTCCATCTCCTGATAGCCACGGCCTTCCACCTTAAGGGCGTCACCGCCGTTCGGGGTGTAGAAGGTAACGCTCTTCGTGTTGAACACGTCGTAAGCGACATTGGCTGTGAAGACGAGGTCCTTGAGAAGGTTCATATTCACATAAACCCTGGAAGAAAGGTTGTCGGAAATATCGCTGTAGATAGAGTCGACAAGCTGACCGTAAGGGTTGGAGGTTGCGCCGTAGGCACGTCCTGTGTCACCCCAGTCATAAAGCTTCTTGCCAGTAGTAGGATCAACCTGGACATCGCCGTTAGCGTCGTACAGATAGATAGGGTAGATAGGAGCGATGTCCTGTGCGAACATAAAGAAGTTGCTGTAGTTGCTGCCTTCACTGCCCACATACCTTGTCTGGTTGGTGTTTGCGTAAGAAAGGTTGATACCAGCCTTGATGAACTTGTTGATGGTCTGGTCCACCTTCGCGCGGAAGGAAATACGCTCGAAGCCCGAGTTCACCACATAACCCTCATCGTTGAGGTAGGAAGCGGAGAGATAACCCTGGGTCTTATCAGAACCGCCGGCGACGGAGACGTTGTACTCCTGACGGATGCCGTTGCGGAAAAGATCGTTGTTCCAGTTGTCAGTCCACTTGAGATCGGTGGCGTTGGCATTCAGTTTACCGGTGCTGGGATCGACGATGTCGGTGTCTGCAATATTCTTGTAAATATTGTAGGGACCGAGGACCTCAAGCAGGCGGTTGGATGCATCCAGGCCGGACTGTGCAAGTGCGAGGGTTCCAGTAAAGTAATCAGCGTTACGGATAGCCTCCCAAGTCATTTCGTAGTACTCACCGGGATCGGTGATAGTCTCGTAAGCGGGGATGGCACGGGAGTTAACACCGACCTTGGCGTCGAAAGTGACGCTCACCTCGCCGGCATTGCCGTGCTTGGTGGTGATGATGATAACACCGTTGGAACCACGTGCACCGTACATCGAGTTTGCGGCTGCGTCCTTGAGGACGGTGATGGACTCGATATCCTGCGCAGGAATGGAGTTCATTGCGCCTTCGTAAGGAACACCGTCAACGACGATGAGCGGCGAAGTGGATGCGGAGACACTACCGAAACCACGGATCTGGATGCTAGCGCCAGAACCAGGAGTACCGGAAGAGCTCGCGGTCTGCAGACCTGCAACCTCACCTTCGAGAGACTTGGCGATGTTGGTCACCTGCATTTTCTTGATCTTCTCTCCGCCGAGCTGGGTAGCCGATCCTGTAAAGGATGACTTCTTGGTCGTACCGTAGGCCACGACGATAGTCTCTTCAAGGGACTCAGCCTCAGGGTCGAGGGCAACATTCACTACTGCCCTACCCGCAACTGCAACCTCCTGAGAAACATATCCGAGGCAAGACACGGAAAGAACTCCGTCCTTAGGCACTGTAAGCGTGAAATTACCCAATGCATCGGAATAACCGTAATTGGTTGCGCTTCCTACGAGCTGTACAGTCGCGCCCGGGACAGGCTCACCATTGGATGCGTCTGTAATCGTACCGGTAACTTTCACGTTCTGTGCAAACGCTACCGTGGCGATCATCAGAGCCACAAGGGTGGTGAAAAAGAGTTTAGCTTTTTTCATAAGCGTTAAATTTGTTAAACAATAAATAATACACTATACTTTAAATAGTTATTCGTGTAAGAACCCGTTTCAGGCCCCAAAACAGGGGTGCAAATTGAAACGAATTGGGCGCAAGGTAGCTATTATTTTCGGAAATACAAAATACTAAAAGGGGGTGCCGGATTGAGTATCTTGCACTCTAGGGCCATTTTCGGGCGAAAATTTCCACTATCGCGTTTTTGACGCTTACATTTTGAAAGAATTAAGCCCTCATTACTTATAATTTAATACTTTAATAATTTCTTAAAAAAATTTCAAAACCTCGCGCGTACATATTTTATATTATATTTGTATTCTAATGAAAGCCTTCGGGAAAATACTGCTGTTCGCCTGCGCCCTGGCGGTTCTCGGCTCCTGCGTCAAAGACGACGCAGCCGAGAACGCGCGCCTGCGCGAGGCGTACACCAAGCAGTATGTGAACCAGTTCGCTTACGGCGCCCTGTCGGTTTACTATCTGTGGATAGACGAAATACGCGAGAATCTCGCCGGGTGGATGAGCGACGACGATCCGAAGGCCAAAGTCCTTGAGGTGCGTTATAAAGACGCCTCCGGCAAGGACATCGACCGCTGGACCCAGGTCACCGACGATTACGAGACTTTCATAAAGTCTGTCGAGAACGTGTCCAAAACCTACGGATACGAGTTCAGGCTGTTCTACACAACCTCCGAGAAAAGCTATCTGGGAGCTGCCGTCGAATTCGTCTATGCCGACAGCCCGGCGGAAAAGGCCGGCCTCAAGAGGGGCGACTTCATTACTGAGATCAACGGCAGCCCTATCCCCGCAGAGAGCTACAAAGAGATCGTCAAGAAGCAGTTGCTGGGCAGCGCCAGCTGCACGCTCGGCCTTCACGACGGCAGGACCGTCACTATGGAGGCAGTCGAAATGTACTGCGACCCCGTGCACATAACGAAAGTCTTCGATTGCGGCGGCAAGAAGGTCGGATACCTGCATTTCACGGCGTTCACGCTTAACGCCCGCGCGGACCTGATCAAAGCCTGCACGGCCCTCAAGGCCAAGGGTATAAGCGAACTGATCCTGGACCTGCGCTACAACGGCGGCGGATATGTGGAGACGGAAGAGCTGCTCGCGTCTATGCTCGCCCCATCGGCGATAGTCGATGCCGGCGACGTGTTTATGACGGAGATCTACAATTCGCTGCTCACTGCCGCCTGGGGCGAGGACGAGGGCGTCTCCCATTTCCGCAACAAGTTCCAGATCGGCAGCGCGACCACCAGCACAGCCGAGGCGAACCTGGGCATCAGCAAGCTCTATGTGATAATGACGGGTGACAGCGCATCCGCGTCAGAGGCCCTCGTGTGCGGGCTGAAGCCGCTTATGGACGTGGAAATCGTGGGCGAACAGAGCTACGGCAAATACTGCTCGGGGCTCATCATCGAGGGCGCCGACTGGTACAACAACTACAAAAAGTCGCTGTCAACATCCGACTACAAAAACGGCGTCAAGTATGCGGCCAACTGGGGCATCTATGTGATGATAGGCCGCTACGCCGACCGCGACGGCAACACCCCCTGTATGCCCGACGGATTCGCTCCTGACCACTTCGTGGCCGACAATCCTTTCGACGGTCATCAGCTCGGCGACCCTGACGAGTCTATGCTGAAGGCCGCCCTTACCCTCGCGGGCTACCCGTATCCGGTCGAGTCCGCGTCGGCCGTGGCAAAAAAGAAACCGGCCCTTGAGGGACCGGCTTCTCCTAAGCGCGAATCTTTCGGCGTGTTCTTACGCCGTCAGATTATTTAAGCTTCTTGTAACCATAAGCCGCGGTATCTCCAAGCTCCTGCTCGATCTTCATCAGGCGGTTGTACTTGCAGATACGGTCGGTACGGCTGAGCGAACCGGTCTTGATCTGGCCGCTGTTGGTTGCAACTGCGATGTCGGCGATGGTGGTGTCCTCAGTCTCGCCTGAGCGGTGAGAGGTGACGGTGGTGTAACCGTGGCGATGTGCCATCTCGATTGCATCCAGGGTCTCGGTAAGCGAACCGATCTGGTTCACCTTGATGAGGATACTGTTGCCTGCGCCCATCTCGATACCCTTCTGGAGGTACTTGACGTTGGTGACGAAGAGGTCGTCGCCCACGAGCTGGCAGCGGT
>JAGAAF010000031.1 GCA_017615435.1 Bacteroidales bacterium | reverse complement strand
CAGCAATTTGGGAATCGTAGCCATTAGTGGCCGGTGTCGGATATAAGTAACGGGATATACCGCTAAACTTGGCAATAATGTCGCAGATGAAAAACTCCAGTTCCGAAGGCTTGTCTTTGTATGCAGCAATGGTGGAACGGATAGCCGGATATAGTTTCTGACTATCAAACGAGGATGGGAGTTCCTTCAGCCGGACATTGACTATATTAGCGCTATCGACAATGCTATCTATACTCTCCTTATCGGCTGCTGGGCCAGGAAAGCCCAAAAGCCGTATTGCTTTCTCAAAAAGGAATGTGATGTTTTCCTCTGAATATTTGTTCAGTTCCTTAAGAACTGCTTCTCTATATGTGTCCATATGTGGCTTCCTTCAACTACATACAAAGATACTGAAATATCCCCTAAAGAAGGAAGAGGATATCAAAAAGACCGATATATTTATGCCCCACAATGTCCCAAAATGGGCAAAAGAAAACGGCCCTCCATGTGGCTGGAAGGCCGAAATTAGGTGGTGCCTGAGACACCATTACTTTTTCTTCTTTGTCTTGAACGCTTGCTCCATTTTCTTGATGGCATCTTTCTTCGCATCCTCGGTGATGTCGATGTAGGGTTTCATACTCTTGTAGTCGCAGTGCCCCGTGAACTTCATCACAACGTCCGGCGCGATACCATTGCTGAGAGCAAAGCAGATGAAAGTCTTTCGGCCGGTATGAGTCCCGATAAGTTCATATTTGGGATATACCTCATCATAGCGAGTTCCGTTTTTATAGCATGTGATGGTGTACGGAGTTGTAAAGCCACAAATCTCGCCAAGCTCCTTTAAACAGCGGTTCATCTGCTGATTGGTCATATATGGGAGCGCCCTGCCCTTAGGGAAGTCCGTTTTTTCATATTTCTTGAGAATGGCCTTCGCGTTCTTGTGGAGGACGATGGGAAGGCGGTCATGGGTCTTCTGAGTTGTAATGGTCATTACGCCATCGTGAATGTCGGTACGGCGGACTTCAACAACATCGGAGTAACGAAGGCTGGTGAAGGCGCAAAAACAGAAGAGATCCCGGGCGATGGACATCCCATCATGCTCCTGAACAATCTTCTCGTATTCGTTACCGTTCATATCCTTCAACTTTAACTTAGCGCCGGTGGCTGGAATCTCAAGGTTGTACAGCTTATCCAACTCCTCCTTGGTGAGGAAGATAACGGGCTTCTTAACGGTCTTGAATACGGGTTCGTAGGTTTCAACGTCACGCACCTGGGTGTAGCCTTTCCGGATGGCCCAGCGGAGGAACCAGGTGAGGTTCTTGTACTGCTTCTGGACGGAGTTCTCCTCTCGGTCTTTGGATGTGCGCAGGTATGTGAGGAATTTGTCGAGGCCGGAGAGATTGAAGAAGTCCAGGCCAGCCTTCTTATCGAAGTCCTTCAGGATATTCTGGAATGATTTAACCATCTTGAGGGTCTCCCAGCTCCATTCCTTAAGGCGGCTCTCCTCTTTGATGAATTCATCCATGTATTCATAAGCCGGTTTAACTTTAGGCTTACGCTCTTTCTTCTCGGCTTCCTCTTCCTTCTTCTCTATCACTTCTTCAGAGGCCCCGGAATTGATAGCGGCCAACTTTGCCTCGTGCTTGGCAATGGCCTTGGCAAGTTCTGCGCGGAGTTGTTCCATCGTGAACTTATCCGTTGTGCGGAGTTCCAGATTTGCGAAATGGGATTCAATGTCTGACAAGCGAGATTTGATAGTATCACTATCCACTCCGTCGGCATTTGCCACACCTTTCTTGAACTGCTTTCTCTTGGCATCCCACATTGCCATAGGGACGTTGTATCCGATCGTCCCCACCATACGAACACCGCGCATTGCCACCGTTATGCGGACCTGGTGCTCTTTTTTCTTGTTTTCCTTCTTGTCCAGATAATAATGGAACTTCATAACTATCAGCACTTTACGTTAAACCTAAACCTATGGAAAATTTGTTCACACTTTTGTTCACACTTTTTCCCACACGCAAAGATACTACAAGAAACTCAAATAAACAATAATAAGCGTAAAAAGTTGTTATTTCGATAGTTACGAATAAAAATTTAAACTCCAGAAAACTGCAAAATACTTGTTTCTATAGTTCCCAGCACCACAAAAAAAGGCCCGCAAATTTGCGAGCCTTTTTTTTTTGTGGCGCTTTGCGCCACCTCGATTGGGGGACCGGATTCCCCCCAAACCCCCTTGCCTTTTTCAGTTTCGCAAAGGTGCCACACGCTTACCATGTTTCTACGGTACTCTGAAGCGGGTAAGTGTGTGGCTGCGGGCAAAATTGCCCCTAGCCACACAAGCGTATGCTCCAGAAGTATGTCTGGAAGGGGTGGCCGTGTGGCACCTCTGCGAAGATGGTGAATGAAGCTCAAAGTGAGTAATCATTGTTTATTGCCGAGTTATTTAGTACATTTGTTGTCCAATTTGAAACCACAGAATTATCGAAGATAATGGAAATCAAAAACGCTACGGCCGGTACTCTCGAATCGGGTGACATCGTAATCCAGATAGCCCCGGGAGACGGTCTTAAGATCGAGCTGAACAGCACTGTCTCCGCCCAGTTCGGCAGGCAGATCAAGCAGGTCATCACCGAAACCCTCGAGGGGCTCGGAATCACTGACGCCACGGTGACAGCCACCGACAAAGGCGCCCTGGACTGCACCATACGCGCAAGAGTCACTGCGGCCGCTGTCCGCGCAACCGGAAAAGACGTATGGAAAGACTGAGAAGAACTATGATGTTCGTTCCCGGCAACAACCCGGGAATGATGGCGGACGCGCACATCTACGGCCCGGACAGCATAATGCTGGACCTGGAGGATTCCGTGACCATGGCGGAAAAAGACACCGCCCGTCTGCTGGTCTACAACGCACTCAAGAGCATAGACTACGGCGACACCGAGATGGTCGTCCGCATCAACCCGCTCAGCACGCCGTACGGCCGCAAGGACGTGGAGGCTGTGGTGAAGGCGGGCGTGGACGTGATCAGGATGCCGAAAACTGAGACAGCCGACGAAGTCCGCGAGCTCGAAGCCGAGATCATCAAGGTGGAGACCGAGCTGGGCTGCGTGGGCAGGACGCTGATTATGGCCGCTATCGAGAGCGCGCTCGGAGTGGTGAATGCCTTCGAGATTGCAAGCGCGTCGAAGAGGATGATGGGAATCGCCCTTGGCGCGGAAGATTATTCCGCCAGCCTGAAGACGCAGCGCACCCCCGGCGGAGCCGAGCTGCTGCTCGCCCGCGAGACTATAGTGGTGGCCGCACGCGCTGCAGGAATCTCCTGCTTCGACACAGTTTATTCGAACCTGGACGACATGGAGACTTTCCGCAAGGAAGTTGAGCTCATCCGCGACCTCGGCTTCGACGGCAAGTCCATAATCAACCCCCGCCAGATCGAGGTAGTGAACGAAGTGTTCACGCCCACCCCGAAGTCGATAGAGAAATCGCTGAAGATAGTGGCCGCCATCAAGGAGGCCCAGGCGAAGGGTTCCGGAGTGATTTCCGTGAACGGCAAGATGGTGGACCGCCCGGTCGTGATCCGCGCCGAGCGCACCATCGCCTACGCAATAGCATCAGGTGTTCTTAAAGAGGAGGACGTGCTATGAGAAACAGCAAGGTAGTATCGCTCGAAGAGGCAATCCGCCGCTCGGGCCTGAAAAACGGCATGACGATCTCGTTCCACCACCATTTCCGCGGCGGAGACAAGGTCGTGAACCTGGTTGTGGACAAACTGGCTGAGATGGGGTTCAAGGACCTCAAGCTCGCCGCCTCCAGCCTTTCGGACGTGCACGCTCCGCTGATTGAGCACATCAAAGCGGGCGTGATCACGGGCATCAGCACCTCCGGCCTTCGCGGCGAGCTTGCGAATGAGATTTCGCACGGCCTGCTGAAGGAGCCGGTGGTTTTCCGCTCCCACGGCGGGCGCGGCAGCGCGATCGCGAGCGGCGAGTTGCACATAGACGTCGCCTTCCTGGGCGCGTCCTCGTGCGACGAGCTCGGAAACGCATCGGGCTGCCCGCGTTCGGAGAACGCGAAGAGCATCTGCGGTTCGCTGGGCTATGCCCTGCCGGACGCGCAGTATGCGGACCACGTCGTGGTCCTGACCGATGATCTGGTGGCCTACCCGAACGTGCCGATGAGCATCAAGGCCAGCCAGGTGGAGTCCGTGGTGGTCGTGGAGTCCGTGGGCGACAGCTCCAAGATTTCCTCGGGCGCCATCCGCGATTCGAAGAACCCGCGCGACATCCTGCTCGCCAAGCAGGCCGCGAAGGTCATCATCAACTCCGGCTATTTCAAGGACGGATTCAGCATCCAGACCGGCACGGGCGGCGCATCGCTCGCGGCCGTCAAGTACATACGCGAGAGCATGATCGAGCGCGGCATCAAGGCCTCGTTCGCCCTCGGCGGCATCACAGCGCACATGGTCAAGCTCCACGAAGAGGGCTTGATAGACAAGCTGATAGACGTGCAGTCGTTCGACAAAGTCGCGGCCGAATCCATCGCGAGCGACCAGTCGCACCAGGAAGTGTCGGCAGTGGACTATGCCAGCGCCGAGCATCTCGGTTCGGCCGTCCACGCGCTCGACATCGTGATCTTGTCCGCTCTGGAGGTGGACGTGGACTTCAACGTGAACGTGCTCGTGGGCTCGGACGGCATCATCCGCGGGGCCATCGGAGGCCATCCGGACACTGCCGAGGACAGCGCGCTTTCAATCATAGTCTGCCCGCTGCTGCGCGGCCGCATCCCTTGCGTGGTGCCGAAGGTCACGACTCTCATCACTCCCGGCAAGGGCGTGGACGTGGTCGTGACGGAATACGGCATCGCCGTGAACCCGGGCAGGCCCGAAATTGCCGAAAGGCTCGCGGCCGCAGGGCTTAAGATCGTGGATATCAAGGATCTGGCCGCCAAGGCCAGCTCCATCATCGGCCAGCCCGATCCCCTGCCGTTCGGCGACAAGGTCGTGGGCGTGGTGATGGATAGGCACGGCAAGGTACTGGACGAGATCCATAATATAGTAGAGTGATCAATTTAGGTCAGTTGCTAGACAGCCGGGACAGGCGCGTGCAGCATCAGAAACAGTTGCTGCTGGCCTACCCCGGCTGCTCGCTTATATGCCTGACCGTGCAGCTGCCCGGGCCAGTCAAGCGCTCGCGCGAATCGCTGATAATCGGACAGGCCGGGCTGGCGGAGCTGCTGAACAAGTTCGGCAGCGTGCTGAGGCACACGCATGTGCGCGACCTGGAGACGGGCTACGAAGCCTATCTGGTCGTGCCTATGAAGGCCCGCGACGTCAAGCGAATCTGCTGCAAGATAGAGGACACACACCCGCTGGGCAGGCTGATGGACATAGACGTTCTGGACGGGGTCGAGCCGCTTTCGAGGGCCGATTTGGGCCTGCCGGCGCGGCAATGCCTGCTGTGCTCGAACGAGGCGCGCTACTGCATGAGGGCGAGAACGCACAGCACAGAAGAATTACTTGATAAAATCTCGCAAATGGTGTTGGCTTATTGCGGGTAAATGCGTAACTTCGCTTTGTATTTCATAAGTGGGTCATACCGGGAGTATTGGGAAGCCTGCAGAAATGGAAACTATCGCTGAACAGGACATACAGGAGATACCGCTTTCATCTCCTTACTTTCGCGCAAAGGTAGAGCGCTTCCTCGAGGACAATGGTCTTCGGCCGGAAGTGCTTGATTATTATTATGCTGTTCAGTCTCCCGATGGTGCGGTTTTGGCCGGTGCAGGTCTGGCGGGCGATGTGATTAAGTGCGTCGCCGTGGCTTCCGCTTTGCGCTCTGAAGGGCTTCTGGGGCCTTTGGTGTCTCATGTCATTTCCGAGGCCGCAGCGCGCGGGGTAATGAATCTGAAAGTTTTTACAAAGCCTGAGTATAGGCCGGTGTTCGAGAGTCTCGGATTCAAGCTTCTGGCTTCGGCTCCCCTCGCCGTGTTTATGGAAAACGGCCGCGGTCTCGAGGAGTACTGCAAGTATTTGAGTCGGCACAAAACTCCGGGAGTGATCATTATGAACGCCAACCCCTTCACCTGGGGGCACAGATATCTGATCAATCAGGCTTTGGTGCGCTTTGCGACTCCATGGCCTTACAGTAAGTCCGGCGCTGAGCGTCTCGCGATCATTCCTGTCCGCGAGGACGTGTCTTTGTTTACCTACGAAGAGCGCCGCGAGATGATAATCAGAGGCGCGGACGGAGATGCTGATGTGCTGGAAGGGTCCGCTTATCAGATCTCAGCGGCCACCTTCCCCACTTATTTTTTGAAAGACCTATCCGACGCAGCTGAGACCCAGATGCGTCTCGACATAGATTTGTTCGGCCGGCATATAGCTCCGGCGCTCGGCGCGTCCATACGCTTTGTCGGCGCGGAACCGTCGGACCCGCTGACCGCCCGCTACAATCAGCTTCTTCGCGAACTCCTCCCCCGCTACAACGTAATGGTGGAGGTAATCCCCAGAAAGATGGACCACGGCGTGCCTATCAGCGGAGCGCGCGTGCGCGAGGCCCTGGCCGCCGGACGGCTGTCCGAGGCAGCTCCGCTGGTGGTGGAGAGCTCACGCCCGTTCCTGCTGGCGGCCCTCGCCGAGCGCGCCCTGCGCCTGGAACTGGACACCCCGCTGAAGCCCGGCCTCGTCTGCCCCGAGTCTTCCGGTGCGCATAAGGATATGTCCTACGATCTGATGCTTCGCGGCATCAAGGCTCTGAGGCCATTCTGGTCCAGGATAGCTGTGGCTGCGGATGCGGCCGAACTGAAGGCGCTCGGCATCGAGGCCGAGGAGGCGATGCTCGCCGCGACCGGCGGTGTGAACACGCACCGCGGCGCCATCTTCGCCCTCGGTCTCGCCCTGAACGCCGCCTGGTCGGCCACCCATGACGGCAGCCGTGCTTCGCAAACCCCTGATATTCAGAGACTTATACAAAACGATGTGTCTCGAATCGCACACATCCTTTTTGATAACTCGCTGACACTCAACCAATTACAAAACACGCCCAAATCCCACGGACAGGAGGCAAGCGAGCAATATGGAGTTAAAGGAGCTAAAGAAATGGCTCTTGAAGGCTATAAAGAACTTTTCGAGGATTGGTTACCCTATTACCGTTCACTTGAGGGCGACGAACACAGGCTCCAGAAGACTCTCTTAAGAATAATGAGCACTTTGGATGATACCTGCATCATCCATCGTGTAGGGTACGACAGGGCGCAGGGAGTGAAGACTAAAGCGGCGACGCTACTGGAAGATATTCCGGGTCAAGCCCGGGATGAGGCCCTTAAGCAGCTCTGCGCGCAGTACGCCCTGGAGGGCATATCGCCCGGCGGAGCTGCGGACATGTTATCACTGACAATATTTATTGATTCTATATTAAACTAACTCAAAATCATGGTAGAACTAATCAACCACGGTGTTTATCTTCTGGACGGCAAGACCGTCGCAGATTCCGCGGCTCTCTCTCCGGACGAGGCCCGCGAAAACACCATCGCCTACGGAATCCTGAGAGCGCATGATGTGGACGGCTCCAAAGGTAACAAGCTTCGCATCAGGTTCGATGCAATGGCGTCTCACGACATCACCTACGTAGGAATCATTCAGACAGCGCGCGCAAGCGGACTCGATACCTTCCCTATCCCCTACGCGATGACCAACTGCCACAACTCCCTCTGCGATGTGGGCGGCTCCATCAAAGAAGACGACCACGTATTCGGTCTGAGCGCCGCCAAGATGTATGGCGGATTATATGTGCCTGCAAACCT
>JAGAAF010000030.1 GCA_017615435.1 Bacteroidales bacterium | reverse complement strand
GCCTTGCGGACGGTGGGGAAGTTGGTAAGCATACCGCCGGCCCAACGCTCGGTGATGAACGGCATACCTACTGCAGCGGCTTTCTCGGAAACGATTTCCTTAGCCTGCTTCTTGGTGGCGACGAAGAGGATCTTGCGGCCCGACTTTGCGAGCTCTTTCATCTCTTCGGCAGCCTCGTCGATCTTGACGACTGTCTTGTGCAGGTCGATAATGTGGATTCCGTTCTTCTGATCGAAGATATAGGGAGCCATTTTAGGGTTCCACTTGCGGGCAAGATGTCCGAAGTGAGCACCTGCATCAAGCAATTCTTGGAAATTTGTTCTTGACATTTTTGTTGTTCTTTTAATTTTCTCTTTTCATCAATCTCCTGGTAACGACCTGGTCGGTCCAGGCGATTTTCCGCAGTGCGGCAACCTCCCAAAGGGGAAAGTTTACAATAACCGCGACTGTGCTTTGTGAAAACAGTTCTGACTGATTAACGTTTACTGAACTGGAAGCGTGCGCGTGCGCTGGGCTGGCCGGGTTTCTTACGCTCAACCTCACGGGCGTCGCGGGTGAGGAATCCTGCAGCCTTAAGAGCGGGACGATATGCTTCCTTGTCGATCTCGCAAAGTGCGCGGGCGATACCGAGGCGGATTGCTTCAGCCTGACCCTTGATACCACCGCCAACGATGGTGATCTTGGTGTCGAACTTACCTTCAGTCTCAGTAACTGCGAACGGCTGGTTCACGATGTAACGAAGAGCATCCTCCTTGAAGTAATCCTCGAGGGGACGGTCGTTGATCGTAACATTGCCTGCACCTGCAGAGATGTAAACGCGAGCCACAGCTGCTTTACGTCTTCCAAGGGCGTGTGTCTGTTCCATTTACTCTGATTAGATTTCGTTTAACTTGATTTGGGTAGGGTTCTGGGCCTGGTGCGGATGCTCTGGACCTGCGTAAACGTGCAGGTTCTTAAGCTGCTGGGCACCAAGACGTGTCTTGGGGAGCATACCCTTGACTGCTCTCCTGACGAGTTCGGCAGGTCTCTTCGCGAGAATCTCCCTAGGGGTCGTGAAACGCTGTCCTCCCGGGTATCCGGTGTAGCGTGTGTAGACCCTGTTGGTCATCTTCTTTCCCTTGAGGGCCACCTTCTCGGCGTTGACGACGATGACGTTGTCACCGCAATCCACGTTGGGGGTGAAGCCGGGCTTGTTCTTACCACGGAGGATAAGCGCAACCCTTGCGGAAAGACGACCAAGAGCGAGATCGGTCGCGTCAATAACCACCCACTTCTTGTCGACTGTCGCCTTGTTGAGCGAAACGGTCTTGTAGCTAAGAGTGTCCATTGTCTTGATCTAAAAAACAGTTAATACTTTATAAAAAATGCGATCCCTACGTTTATAGGGGTCGCAAAGGTATAAAATATTTTCGAAATAACAAAAACTAGACGGTCAGGATGTCTTTTTCCTTCGCCGCGACGAGGGCGTCCACTTCCTTTACCTTCTTGTCCGTCACTTTCTGCACTTCGTCTTCCGCTTCCTTCTCGGCATCCTCGCTGATGGTGCCGGCCTTCTGGGCCTTCTTCAGAGCGTCCATAGCGTCGCGCCTGGTGTTGCGGATAACGACCTTGGTGTTCTCCCCTTCGCCCTTGGCCTTCTTCACCAGATCCTTACGGCGCTCTTCGGTCAGAGCGGGCACGGTGCAGCGGATGACTTCGCCGTTGTTCGACGGGGTCAGGCCTATGTTGGAGTCGATGATCGCTTTCTCCACGGCGGGGATGAGCGAGCGGTCCCACGGCTGGATCATAAGCGTCTTCGCGTCCGGAGCGGAAACGGCGCCGACCTGCGGGATCGGGGTCATAGTGCCATAATAGTTCACCAGAACTTTATTGAAGACTGAAGGATTGGCCTTGCCCACCCTGTAGTCTTTGAGACTCGCCTCGAGGAACGCCACTGCGTCCTGCATCTTCTTCTCAGCGCCGGTGATGATCTCTTTTTCGATTGCTGACAACATACTATATATACAATTATATGGTTTTACTTATGGACTATCGTGCCCACCTTCTTTCCCTCGAGCAGCGACTGCAGCGCGCCTTCGGCGTCGATATTAAACACCACGATGGGGACGTTTCCCTGCTCGCAGAGCGCGAACGCGGTCGCATCCATCACCTTAAGATGGTCGGCCAGGGCCTTGTCGAACGTGAGTTCGTCGTACTTCACGGCTGTGGGGTCCTTCTCCGGATCGGCAGTGTACACTCCATCCACCCTCGTTCCCTTAAGCAGAGCGTCCGCTCCAAGCTCGAGCGCGCGGAGAGCTGCACCGCTGTCCGTGGTGAAGAACGGGTTACCCGTGCCGCCGGCGATAAGGGCCACGCCGCCCTCATCAAGCACCTTCGCCGCAGCATCGCGGACGTAGTAACGGGCTATCGGCTCCATCGGGGTCGCGGTAAACACTTCGGCGCGAACGCCGCGGGCACGGATGAACTGCGCAAGCGCCATCGAGTTGATGACGGTCGCGAGCATACCCATCTTATCGCCGTCCACCCTGTCGAAACCCTTGCCCGAACCCTGCAGGCCACGGAAGATATTTCCGCCGCCGTTCACTATGGCGACCTGATGTCCGCTGAGGACTGCTTTTACGATCTGATCTGCGTATGCGGCTATACGGCTCTCGTCGAGACCCCTGCCCGACGGACCGCCGAGACTCTCGCCGCTAAGTTTGAGAAGCACTCTTTTGTACATAGAGCAAATTTAGTTATATTTGCAAGACTTACAAAGATAAACAATAAAAGGACAACATACTATGTTTATGCTCAACTCTTCCATCGGAAGAAAATTCATCCAGGCAATCAGCGGCGCGTTCCTGATTCTGTTCCTGCTCCTGCACGCGACAATCAACTTCTTCTCTGTGATCGACAGCTTCACGGGCAAGTTCGGCATCGCTGCCGCGGACACAGATCTCTTCACCGCCGGCGACGGTCTCTTCAAGCTCGGCTGCGACTTTATGAGCACTCCAGTCATCAGCATTATGGTCCCCATCCTTGCGCTGGGCTTCGTGATCCATATCCTCTATGGTATCTGGCTCACCATCCTCAACCTCAAGGCACGCGGCGGTTACAAGCGTTACGAAGTGGCCAGCAAGGCAAAGGTCGATTCCTGGTCTTCGAAGAATATGCTTGTCCTGGGTATCGTCATCCTCGGATGCATCGGATTCCACCTCACTGATTTCTGGGCCCATATGCAGCTTCCCGAGATGTTCGGCATCGGAGAGTTCGAGAACAATCCCTACCTGCTTCTCAGCTTCACATTCGGCCGCTGGTGGCTCCTCATCCTCTACCTCCTTTGGTTCGGAGCCCTGTTCCTGCACCTCACTCACGGCTTCTGGAGTATGTTCCAGACCATCGGCTGGGACGGCAAGATCTGGTTCAAGAGGCTCAAGGTCATCGGCGTCATCGTCGCCGCCCTTATCTGCCTTATGTTCGCGGTCACCGCAGTCAACGCTTTCATCCAGGCTCCCAACCTGCTTTAGGGCCTGCAACTGAATTATATTCCCACTCAAGGCCACACCTGGAGTGGGATTTTTTATAGATGAAGATAGGAAACATAGATCTGGGTGAGCGGCCGGTGGTGCTCGCGCCGATGGAGGATGTGACGGACGCAAGCTTCCGCATCCTCTGTCGCGAGCAGGGGGCCGCTGCCGTGTACACCGAGTTCATCCCTTCCGACGGGCTCATCCGCGACGCATCGAAGGCGATTGCGAAGATGCGCACGCTGGAGGAGGAGGCGCCGGTGGGCATACAGATCTATGGGCATATCCCCGAATCTATGGTGAAGGCCGCGAAGATGGCCGACCGCGCCGCGGAGATTGCGGGCGGTCACGGCGCGGACTTCATCGATATCAACTTCGGCTGCCCCGTGACCAAGATCGCCGGCCGCGGCGCCGGCTCCGGGATGATGCGCGAACCGGACAAGATGGTCGCCATCACCAAGGCGGTGGTCGAAGCGGTCGGAAAGCCCGTCACCGTAAAGACGCGCCTGGGCTGGGACGAAAACTCGAAGATAATAGTGGAACTGGCCGAGAGGCTGCAGGACGTGGGAATTCAGGCGCTTACCATCCACGGCCGCACGCGCTGCCAGCTTTACAAAGGCAAGGCGGACTGGACTCTCATCGGCGAGGTGAAGAACAACCCGCGTATGCACATCCCCATCATAGGCAACGGCGATATCGACTCTCCCGAAAAGGCGAAGGAAGCGTTCGACCGCTACGGCGTGGACGGCATTATGGTCGCGCGTGCGACCTACGGCAGGCCGTGGATCTTCAGGGACATACGGCACTACCTGGACACGGGCGAGCTGCTGCCCGAACCGACCGTACGGGAGAAGGTGGCCATAGCGCGCAGACACCTGGGGCTGTCGCTCGAGCTGAAAGGTGAGCCTCGCGGCGTGTACGAGATGCGCAGGCATCTTTCTTGCTACTTCAGGGGCCTGCCGGACTTCAAGGATACACGCATCAGGATGGTCACCACGCTGGATGTGCCGGAGCTGTATTCGATACTGGACGAGATAGAAGAACGATATGCTGATCTATAGGACTATACTCAAGCTGCGCCACCGCGCTTACGACCGCGGCAGGAGGCCGTGCGCCGAGGCGGGCGTGCCCACGATCTGCGTGGGCAACGTCACCGTCGGCGGCACGGGCAAGACGCCGCTTACCGAGCTGATCCTCCGCGAACTCGCGGGCCGTCAGCTCGCCGTGCTCTCGCGCGGCTACGGGCGTCGCACCAAGGGCTACCTGGAGGTAGACCCTTCCGGAGACGCCGCCCTCTTCGGCGACGAGCCTCTCCAGATCGCCCGTAAGTTCCCTTCGGTGAAGGTCGTAGTGGACGAAGACCGTATCGAGGGGTGCAACAAGATAGGCTCCGGAGTGGACGCCATCATCCTGGACGACGCCTATCAGTACCGCACGCTGAAAGCCTCGCTGAATATAGTCCTGGTGGACTACAACCGCCCGGTATTCAAAGATTCACTGCTGCCCTTCGGGCGGCTGCGCGACCTCCCGGAGCGCATCTTCAAGGCAGACATAATAGTGGTGACAAAGTGCCCGGCCACTATGAGCGACTACGAAAAGGGCTGCTATGCGCAGGACAATCTCCATATGAGCGGTTACGAACCGGCCGAGCATATGGCTTACACTCCAGCGGGGGACAAGATTCCCGTCCTGTTCAGCACGATGGAGTATATGAAGCCCGTTCCCGTTTTCGAAGGCGCGGAGGCCTCCTGGCCGCGGTCGGATCGCGCGGTCGCGATCTGCGGTATCGCCCGAAACCGGCAGTTCGTTGACCATTTGGCCGCAGGCTATTCCCTTCAGGAAGTATTCTCTTTCCGGGACCACCATCGCTTCACGGACAAGGACATCCGCCGCTTCAACGAAGCGATGCTGCGCTACCCCTTCGCCTGCTTCTTCACCACCGAAAAAGACAGCCAGCGTCTCAAGGACTGCCGGCTGCTGAGTGATGATGTTCGGAAAAGGCTTTTCTATCTGCCCATCGAGGCACGCTTCCTCTCCGAAGGCGAACGCGAACTGTTCGTCCGTCTCCTCGAAGTTTGTGTAATAGGGTAATAATTCTCCCCTCATTGTGTTCCGGCGAGTTTTGAGGGTGTTTTCTCGCCGAAATGCCGTTTTTTCTCTCTTCCGGCGAGTTTTCGGCCATTTTCTCGCCGAAAACGCACAAGGTGGAATTTCATCGGGGGGACCTTTGATGCCACCTTGTGCGTCAAATTAGTTCGGCGATGATGCTGTCCGCGACGAACCAGCGGTCTTCGGGGATGGTGATGTGACGGCCGTCGAGGTCGATGCCCTTGGCGGTGCGAAGGCCGAGCATAATGCGCTCCTCGCGTATCTCCTCGGGAGTGAGCACTTCGCACGAGCTGGTCCAGTGGCTAAGGTCCTTGGAATTCCAGCTGCGGATTTCAGTGCCACGTTCGATGGTCAGCGAGTGCGCG
>JAGAAF010000029.1 GCA_017615435.1 Bacteroidales bacterium | reverse complement strand
AGCAAGTCTACGGCACCTTCTCCGCCCAAGATCCCATCCTGAACACCCGCTAGTACGAGAAAAGGCGCCAGCTGGCGCCTTTTCTCGTACTAGCGGGTGTTCAGGATGGGATCTTGGGCGGAGAAGGTGCCGTAGACTTGCTCGGAGGCTGCGCGGCAACCGCCGCCGCAGCGATCCAGCAGAACGCATTTTCCGCACTCATCTGGAACGGGCGCGTACCAGGAATTGATTTCCGGGTCGGTGAGGATGTCGCCAATAGGCCTGTCAAAAATATTCCCAAGCACTCTTGGAGAGTGGTTGCAGAAACGCACGTCGCCGTTGTAATTCAGAGTGATGGGCCTGCCGCTCAAGTCTGTGCTGCACTTGGTGAAGCGGACGTGAGGATAGGGTCTTGTGTCCAGATAACACAGAGGCGTGCAAACTCCGCTGACAAAATGCATCTCCGGATGAGCCTCGGCAAATGCTTCGACATCGGCAAATGCTTTTGCGAGAGTCGTCCTGTCCAGCACCAATTCCTTGCAGTGCCTGATTCCGTTCCCGCCTATATTGAAGCGATTCACCATTACGGTGCGAACGCCGCAGTCGCGGATCAGGTCAATCGTCTCCGAAACACCGGGCGCGTTGACATTCGTAATCACTAGCACCGCGACTCCAATCCCGGCCTTGCAAGCACGTCCAAGCGCGTCAGAAGCCTTTTCCCACGAACCGGGAACATTTGTCAGATAATCGTGCACGGATGCATCCGCACTGAGAAGCGGTATCTGAATCGCGTCTACTCCAAGACTTACAAAATTCTGCAAGGCATCATCAGTCAGAAGCGTGCCGTTGGTTAGGACATTCACGCGAGAGCCCTTGAACCTGGCCTGAAGCACGAGGTCGTGGACATTATTCAGCAGAAGAGGCTCGCCGCCTGAAAAGGAGATGGTTCCGACTGAAACCTGCGAAAGTAACTTTTTGAGCGTTCGCCGCGCGAGAGAAGGATCCGGCGCGGGGATAGGACTGCTGCCGTCTCTCCAATAGTTATAACAAAACCTGCAACACTGGTTGCAGGCTCCGGTCAGTTCGAAAACGAGATTGTCAATTCTCACCGTCAGTGATGATTATGTTGTAGTTGATTGACAATTCCATATCTTCTCCGAGCTGCTCGTCTTTCCCGAAAATCTGCGCCAACGCCGCTCCCCTGTATGTCTCATCAGCCGGGGCGAACACGAAGGAATGATCAAAGTCATCTCGACTTGGGGCATCGAAAGTTTCTGTCTGCAGAAGGTCTCCGGCTTTACTGTCGACAAATTTGCTGATGACCACAGAGTACCTCGAGTATGTAGGAAATTCAACCAGTACCTTCAGGGAGTCTCCCTTCGAAACGAGCCAGATCCCGTTTTCATCTTGCCTCGAAGCAATGATATGCGCATAGTCGTTCACCACCGGATCGTAGCACGTCACGGCCACATCGTAGCACGTCACTCCCGGATGAGGAACCTGCCCGCAGGATGCGACAGACAGCATAGCGGTGCACGTCAGAAGCAGCCCGCCCAGCTTGTACTTGGCCCTGAGGGCTTTTGCGTTTTTCCCATTTGTAAGGAACACCCACGCGGAAACGGCCAGAAAGGCAATCCCTGCTGCGATGTAGATGAATAGATACTTTGCTCTCATAGCACCAAAGATACAATAAATACATATAATAGATGCAATATTTTCTATCTTTGTTGTATGTCCATCGTAAGACACGCCTGGACGGTCGACGGACCGCACATCACTTCGCCGGAATCTATGGTGGAGGCGATACGCCGCGCCGGCATCATCCCGTTTTTCGAAAATCCGATCAAGGGCTACTCGATCGAAGAGATGACCCCGCCCGAGTACTGGTTCGACGGCGATGAGGACCCGCTGGGACCGTGGGACTGGAAGATCGAGGCCGTGCGCAGCGGGGATATAGCCTATGGCAAGTTTCTATGGGGCGGGAAGGCCGCATTCGCCACGGTCGAGTGCTACCGTGAACTCGTGAACTGGCGCCGGAGCCTTAAGCGCTATCTCCCCGATGAGGCAGGGCAAACGATCCTCGACTATCTCGACGGGCACGGCACCGTCAGCATAAAGGAAATCCGCCAGATGTTCGGAATCAAAAAGGCCGCCGCGGACAACCTGGTCCGCAAGATGCAGATGTGCACGAGGCTGGTGACGGGCGACATCCAGCGCGTTTACCGCGGCGCCGATCTCCATTATAACGGCTGGCAGACCTCTTCCTTCTGCACCCCCGAAGCGCTGTTCGAAACAGAAGGCGAAAGTTTCGGCCCCTTCCACTCGGATGCTTTCAAGCTCGCCGTTTCTCACTCGCCCGAGGAGTCGCTCTACAAACTCAAAGAAATAATAAAGTCGGCAGCGCCGAACGCCACCGACTCCCTTATTCTCAAAATGCTGGCCTAAGCCTTATTACTTCAGGAATACGAAGAACACTGCCAGAACCATACATACGAAGGCCGCGATGTGGTTCCACTGAAGGTGCTGCCCTTTGAACATAAAAAGGATGATAATGGTGAAAACGGTCAGCGAAATCACCTCCTGAATCACCTTGAGCTGCATCAGGTTGAAAGGCCCGCCGTTGCCGATGAAACCGATGCGGTTGGCCGGCACCGTCAGGCAGTACTCGAAAAACGCAATCCCCCACGAAAACAGGATAACCAGAATCAGCGGCCATCCTGTGGAGATTTTCATTTCGCTAAGTTTCAGATGCCCGTACCACGCGAACGTCATAAAGACGTTGGAGAAAATTAGCATTACGACAGTAAGTAATCCACGCATAGTTCTATTCCACTCCTAATCTGGCTTCCACCACATTCATCACATAGTCTCCAGTCTTTTCGGATTCGCTTATCATATCCATAAAGACGTTGCCTGCTTCGTAGGTGTAGACATTGTTCTCCACATCCTTGATATTTTGTACGCGCAGGCTGTCGCGCAGCTCGTTGATTCGGGCCTCGATTTCGTTGGACTGATCGAGGGTGAAATCTTCGCGGTGGCCGGCAAGGATGTCGTTCATACGGGTCATTGCCGCCTCCACCAGATGCGTCATTTCCGTTCCTGCTGCCACCTGCTCGTCCGTGAAGACGATCTTCTCGTCGTGCTTGCGGCGAAGGATGCGTGCGAGGTTGAAGAAGCTGTCGCCGATGGATTCGAGCTCGCCTATCTGGCGGAGCATCTCGCGTATCTTGGCCTTAGTGTCGTCGGAAAGGTGTGCATCGCCAACCTGGCCCAGATATTTCGCAATCTCGCTCTCCATCCTGTCGCTGATTTCCTCGTATTTCTTGATGCGGTCGAAGATCTCGCCGAACTTGGTGTCATCCTCGGTGAAGTAGAGGTCCTTGACCATACCGAACATACGCAGCATACGCTTGCCGAAGGTGGCAATCTCCTTCTGCGCCTGGAAGACGGAAAGCTCCGGAGTCTTCATAATACCGCCGCGGATAAACTTGAGACGGAATTCGTCCTCTTCGTCCGTCTTCTTGGGCTTTATGATCAGGCATACGAGCTTCTCGATCTGCGGCACGAAGCCTATCAGCAGGGCCGTGTTGATGACGTTGAAGCCGGTATGGAAGGCTGCAAGAGCGAATGACAGACGAGCGGGGTCTACGCTGTCGGCAGCGGGGTCTATGCCCACGATGCGGCAGACTGCGCGCACGAACGGGAAGAACACGATCAGCACCCACACCACGCCGAAGACGTTGAACAGAAGGTGCGCCATAGCGGTGCGACGGGCCTGCGTGTTCGCGTTGAGCGCGGCGAGGTTGGCCGTGACCGTGGTACCGATGTTCTCGCCCATAACGAGCGCTATACCCTGGAAGATCGTGATTGCGCCGGTCGAGCATAGGACCATAGTGATAGCCATCAGGGCGGCCGAACTCTGCACGAGCGCGGTCAGCAGGGTGCCGATCAGCAGGAACAGCAGCACGGTCCAGTAGTTCGTCTTGAAACTCGCGAAGAAACTGACCACGGCCGGGTTGCTGGCCAGGTCGAGCTCCGTTCCCGTCTGCTTGAGCATACCTAGCGCGAACAGCAGGAACGACAGGCCGAACAGGAAGTCGCCGAAGTAGCGGCGCTTGCCCGTCTGGATGAGGATAATCGCGACCAGAAAGACCGGCCATACGACGTTGGCTATGTTGAACGAGAAACCGGCGGACATAATCCACGCGCTCATCGTGGTTCCGATGTTCGCGCCCATAATCACTGAGATAGCCTGGCTGAGCGTGAGGAGAGCCGCGTTCACGAACGACACGGTCATAACGGTCGTTGCGGCCGAAGACTGCACGGCCACGGTCACCAGCGCACCTGTCGCCACTCCGGAGAAGCGGTTGGTGGTCATCTTGCCGAGGAGGTGGCGCAGCTGAGGTCCCGCCATTTTCTGCAGGGCCTCGCTCATTACCTTCATTCCGTAGATGAGCAGGGCTATCGAGCCCAGAAGCTTAAAAGCGATAAGAAGATTCATCAGAAACCATTTGCGAGGAAGGCTGCCTGCACGGGACCGATCTTGCGGTAACCCTCTTCCCTCATATGCAGACGGTCTTCGAGGTAATACTTACTAACGTTGAATTTGTTGATGCCCTGGAGGTTGAACTGGTCCAGGACGGGAATGCCGTAATAAGCGCAGCAGTCTTTCTGCCCCTGCACGTAATCGGCGAAGGTTTTTCCTGTCGTGTTCGCCTTCGTGCTGAAGGGATTGTTGCCCGCTTCGTTGTTGAAGAATCGCAGCGAGGTGAAGAAATAGATTTCCGCGTTGGGATTCTTTTCGAGCAGAGTCTTTATGCAGTAGTTGATACCGCCGCACTGGGTGTTGCGCTTCGATTCATCATAACCGTCCAACTCGGTGTAGTCCTTCCAGGTGCCGCATTCTTTCTGGCCGTTATAGTCGTTCGTGCTGGCCCAGAGGACATAGATGTCGAATACTCCGGCTTCCTCCACCTGCTTCTGAAGGGTGTACCCTTGCTCTCGGGCGAAGCCTGCGCCGCCCACGCCGTAGGTCACGACCTCTGCGTTGAGGAGGTTCGCCCATATCTGCTTTGCGGCGTCGGATTCTTTGTGCACGGAGAGCGAACCGCCGAACACGGCGATGCGTTTGCCGTAGTTTTTGCTCGCTTTATAGGGGCTGTGCTTCGCGACCTTGGGATCGGGCCTGAGAGTGTGCGCTGCCGGATCCGGCACTCCCTGCGCACAGGCGCCGAGCGCTATCAGTGCTGCCGCGGCAGCGAGAAGGAATCTCTTCATAATGGGTTCGGTTTCCACAAAAATAAGAAATTATTGCTACTTTTGATTGATGGAAAAAGAAATATGGTTTGCGGCAGGCTGCTTCTGGGGCGCCCAGAAGTTCTTCAAGAGGATAGACGGAGTCCTCCGGACCGAGGTCGGTTTCGTGAATGGCCATACCGACAACCCCACCTACGAAGAAGTTTATAAAGACGACACCGGCTACGCCGAGTGCGTGCACATAGTCTATGACCCCTCCCGTGTCAGCTTGCAGAGGCTTGCCGAACTGTTTTTCAAGATAATCGATCCGCTCAGCCTGAACAAACAAGGCGAGGACGAAGGCACGCGCTATCGCACGGGCGCATATTATAAGGATGTGGAAGATCGCGCCGTGCTGGAGGACGTTTTCGCCCGGGTCACCGCGGCTCTCGGCGTCCAGGCGCTGCCTGTGGAGTTGCAGCCTGTGGATAAGTTCTACACGGCCGACGAATATCACCAGGATTACCTGGACAAGAACCCCGGCGGCTACTGTCATTTAAATCCCGAATTATTCAAATTGATATGAAAGTTATAGGAAACATCTTGTGGCTGATCTTCGGAGGATTGGAGATTGCCTTCTTTTACTATCTGGTCGGTTTGCTGATGTGCATTACCATTATCGGAATTCCGTTCGGAGTGCAGTTGTTCAAACTTGGCAACTATGTTATGTGGCCTTTCGGCAGGGAGATGCAGTTCGGCGAGAACGAGCCCGGCTGCCTGTCTGTCGCGATGAACATTATCTGGATTCTCGGCGGATTCTGGGAAGTCGCCGCAATCCACATCGTCTGCGGCCTTCTCTTCTGCATCACCATCATCGGAATTCCCCTCGGAGTCCAGCACTTCAAGATGATCCCAGCCGCCGCCTTCCCCTTCGGGCAGCATCTGAGGTAAGAATCACGAAAGGTCCCCCTTTCTTGCCGGGGCTTTCCGCTCATTATTGAAAAAGCGGTGGCGCCTAAGTGGCTGGCAATCAGGCAGATCGTTAAACTCGGCTCCGAAATTCTTGGAGTCGAGTTTTGGTAATTGGCTGATAGATAAGGAGTTGGGCGCCACGGATTAAGAATGGGGCAATAATCGTTCAGGAAGGAAAGACCAAGAATATCAACCAGGCAACAACAAAAAATTATTCGTTGCATTTTCGAGCAAGAATGATTAAATTTGTACGATATTGTGCAATTGTGCTAAAAATCTAAAACAATCTATAAATAACACTATGTCCAAAGAGAAAAAATTCATTACCTGTGACGGTAACCAGGCCGCGAGCGGAATCGCATATCTGTTCAGCGAGCACGCGGCCATCTACCCTATCACGCCTTCCTCGACGATGGCAGAAAATGTCGATGAGTGGGCAGCCCACGGAAAACTGAATTTCTGGGGCGAAACAGTGAAGGTCACCGAGATGCAGAGTGAGGCCGGAGCCGCAGCGGCGGTGCACGGCTCGCTGCAGGCAGGCGCCCTCACCACCACCTTCACCGCATCACAGGGTCTCCTCCTTATGATACCGAATATGTACAAGATCGCGGGCGAAATGCTTCCCGCAGTCTTCCACGTTTCGGCCCGCGCGCTCGCCTCGCACGCACTTTCAATTTTCGGCGACCATCAGGATGTGATGGCCTGCCGCCAGACCGGCTTCGCTATGCTCGCTTCCGGCTCAGTGCAGGAAGCCCAGGATATGGCCGCCGTGGCGCATCTCGCAGCCATCAAGGGCAGCATCCCGTTCCTGCATTTCTTCGACGGCTTCCGCACCTCGCACGAAGTGCAGAAGATTGAAGCCCTCGATGAAGAGGAACTCAAGAAGCTCATCAGCGACAAGGCTCTCGCGGGCTTCAGGGCACGCGCCCTCAACCCGAACGCCCCTGTGACAAGGGGTACCGCCCAGAACGGAGACGTTTACTTCCAGGCGGTCGAATCGCGCAACCAGGCCTATGAAGCCATCCCGGACATAGTAGCCCGCTATATGGGCGAGATCGGAGAAATCAGCGGCCGCCAGTACCGTCCGTTCGATTACTACGGAGCCAAGGACGCTGAAGACGTCATCATCGCTATGGGTTCGGTCACAGAGACTATACGCGAAACCATCGATTATCTCGCATCCCAGGGCCGCACGAAGCTCGGCGTCATCGCCGTGCATCTCTACCGCCCGTTCAGCTCGAAATACTTCCTCAAGGCACTCCCGAAGACAGTCAAGCGCATCGCCGTTCTGGACAGGACGAAGGAGCCCGGAGCTCTCGGAGAGCCCCTTTATCAGGACATCAAGACCGTCTTTCAGGGTGCGGAGAACGCTCCCCTCATCGTAGGCGGCCGCTATGGTCTTTCCAGCAAGGACACCACCCCCGCGCAGATTATCGCGGTGTTCGACAACCTCGCTCTCAAAGCTCCGAAGAACGACTTCACTATCGGTATCGTGGACGACGTGACCTTCAAGAGCCTCCCCGTGAAGGAGGAAGTCAGTATCGTCAAGGCCGGCACCACAGAGTGCAAGTTCTTCGGTCTGGGTTCAGACGGTACCGTGGGCGCCAACAAGAATACCATCAAGATCATCGGTACTCATACTGATCTGTACAGCCAGGCATACTTCGACTACGATTCGAAGAAGTCCGGCGGTTACACCTGCTCTCACCTCCGTTTCGGCAAGCAGCCCATCCACGCCCCGTATCTTGTGAACACTCCTGACTTCGTGGCCTGCCACGTCCCTTCGTATCTCGAGAAATACGACGTGCTCAAGGGCATCAAGGACGGCGGCTCGCTGCTTCTCAACTCCCTCTGGGACGAGAAGGAGACACTCGAGCGCATCCCGGACTTCGTGAAGGGCACCATCGGCCGCAAGCACGTCAAGCTCTATATCATCAACGCTACCAAGATCGCAGCTGAGATAGGCCTTGGCGGAAGGACCAACACCATCCTCCAGAGCGCATTCTTCCGCATTACCGGCATCATCCCCGAGGCCGACGCAGTGAAGTATATGAAGGACGCAGCCCTCAAGAGCTACGGCAAGAAGGGCGAGAACGTGGTCAATATGAACTACGCCGCCATCGACCGCGGAGGCGAGTACAAGGAAGTCGCCATCCCGGCAGAGTGGGCTGACATTACCGCAAAGTTCGTGAACGTGAACGCCGCCCGCCTCGCGACCCCGTTCGTGAAGGAAATCGCAGACGTCGTGAACGCCCAGGCAGGAGATTCTCTGCCCGTCAGCGCATTCCTCCCCTACCAGGACGGCACTATGCCCGCCGGCACCGCCGCTTACGAGAAGCGCGGAGTGGCCGTGATGGTTCCCGTGTGGGACGCAGAGAAGTGTATCCAGTGCAACACCTGCGCCTTCGTCTGCCCTCACGCCGCCATCCGTCCGTTCCTTCTCACCGAAGAAGAAGCCAAGGCGGCTCCCGCCGGACTCAAGATCTCCGACGGCAAAGCCAACCTCAAGGAATACAAGTATGCCCTCGCCACCTCCGTGGCCGACTGTACAGGCTGCGGCAACTGTGTGGACGTCTGCCTCGCGAAGGACAAGGCCCTCACTATGGCCCCGTACGACGAGAATGTCGCCGAGCAGACAAACTACGACTGGCTGAACAGCAAGGTCGGTTACAAGACCCCGTTCGATCCGAAGAGCAATATGAAGGCCTCGCAGTTCGCGCAGCCGCTCTTCGAGTTCAGCGGCGCCTGCGCAGGATGCGGCGAGACCCCTTACATCAAGAACATCACCCAGCTCTTCGGCGACCGTATGATGATCTCGAACGCTACCGGCTGTTCCTCGATCTACGGCGCCTCCTTCCCTGCCTCGCCTTACTGCACCGATGCGAAGGGCCACGGTCCCGCCTGGCAGAACTCCCTCTTCGAGGACTTCTGCGAATTCGGTTACGGTATCAGGCTCGGCTCCGAGCGTCTGCGCGACACTGTCGCCGCCCTTATGCAGAAGGGTCTCGAGTGTCCGAAGTGCTCCGCAGAGATGAAGGAACTCTACCAGAAGTGGCTCGACAACCGCGGGAACTACGACGTCACCCGCGAGGTTGCCGACAAGCTCGTTCCTCTGATGGAGGCCTGCGGCTGCGAGACCAGCAAGAGCCTGCTGGCCCTTAAGGACTACATCCCCGCCCGCAGCCAGTGGATCATCGGCGGCGACGGCGCTTCCTACGATATCGGCTACGGCGGACTGGACCACGTCCTTGCAAGCGGCGAGAATGTGAACATCCTCGTGCTCGACACGGAGGTCTATTCCAACACCGGCGGCCAGTCTTCCAAGGCCACCCCTGCCGGCGCTATCGCGAAATTCGCCGCCAGCGGCAAGAAAATACGCAAGAAAGACCTCGGAATGATGGCTATGAGCTACGGCTACGTCTATGTGGCCCAGGTCGCTATGGGTGCAAGCCCCGTGCAGTTTATGAAGGTCATCAAGGAGGCCGAGGCCTACGACGGACCGTCGCTCATCATCGCCTACGCTCCTTGTATCAACCACGGTCTCAAGGCCGGTATGGGTCTGAGCCAGAAGGAAGAGAAGCTTGCGGTCGACTGCGGCTACTGGCATCTGTACCACTTCAACCCCGAGCTCGAGGAGCAGGGACAGAACGGTTTCGTGCTTGACAGCAAGGAGCCCGACTGGACCAAGTTCCAGGACTTCCTGAAGGGTGAGGTTCGCTTCGCCTCCCTGAGCAAACTCTTCCCCGACAGGGCTGAAGAGCTGCTCAAGAAGACTGAAGAGTACGCGAAGATCCGTTACAACTCGTACAAGAAGCTCGCTTCGCAGGACTAATCCTCGAACAGAGCATACTTCCTGATTATCGCGGCAATCTCCGGATCGAGGTTGCCGCGATATTTATATGCGGGTTCGGCGGCAACGGCCCTGACAAGATGTTCCACGGCCTCGGGCTCGCGGCCGCGGCGGGAATAGGAGAGCGCGAGAAGATAGTCCACTCCCGGCGAAGACGGCAGGCTCTCCAGGATCTCCGCCGCGGTCGCGTTGTAGTCGAGGGCGAGGTAGGCCACGGCCGTGTTGTAGTCGCGGTAGGGCGTGAGTACCGCCAGCGCCCGTTTGTAGTCGCGGTCGCGCAGGAGGTCAATCGCACGGACATAGGCGGTATCGGCAGCGGGAACGAAGGTGGAATCGGCCATAGAGCTGAGCGAGCTCACATAGAAGGTAACCGGCTCGCTTTGGGGCAGCGGGCAGAGAAGCTTATCCCCACGGTAGATGCTGCCCTCCACGGCGACCGTCACCTTTCGAAGGCCCGGGCGGGTCTGCAGGCGGTGCGAGTACACGTACACGAACGGGCTCGAACTGCGGCACACCGTGTCCAGACGGGCGTACTCCGGCTCGATGGGCACCCGGATATACCTGCGACGCAGTTCGTCCTTTCGGGAAGCGCGCCTGGCGTTGAGCCATTTGAGTCCACGGCGGGAGTAGTGCTCCTCCACCTCTTCCCTGCTGAGGCTTGCCGTACGGTCCATAAACATATCCACCTGCCCGTGGTTGACAAAGAGCGAGCTGTCGCGCGCGAGGCTCCGCAGGTACCGGTCGTAGCGGTCGTACCCGCGGAGCTGGGCGCGCCGGAAATCTTCGCCCGTAATCAGCACCGGATTCAGGTGCAGGGTGTCCTGAAGCACGTACATAACCGGTTCGAAGCGCAGCTGCCACTCCGGATCCTGAAGCGAATCGCTCACCACTATCATAAAATCAAGGTCAATCACCCCGAGACGTTCCGCCACATTTCGGAAACGCGCCACGAGCACTGCCGGCCGCAGTTGCTCCGATGCGACCATTTCGCCGGTGAGGGAATCCCGAACGGCACGCATAATATGCAGCTCACGCCCGTCGTCATCCTTCACGGTAAGGTCCTCAACCTTAGTCTGCCGGATCTGAGTGACCTTTTCCTCACTCAGTTCGGGCAACGACAGAGATGCGGTGCGGGAAGCGCCGCGGATAGAATCAATCTTTCTGGAAGTCGAGCACGATGCTGCCAGCAACGTGCAGGCGGCCGCAAGGGCCGCGAGAGTCAATTTTGAAGTTTTCATAGTAATTCATATTTGATCAGTATTCTTTAAGTTTCAGGTGAAGGTCGCCGCCCGTGCTCCAGATCTGCACCGTCCGAGAACCGTTCAGCTGGACTTCCAGCGGCTCTTCAGCCTGCTTCGAAGGGTCCAGGGAATCGTTCGCGGCGCCATACCAGTGGAGTATTTCGTCGGCGTATTTCTTAAGGGATTCGCCTGCCGGAGTGATGGAAAGAGAACTTCTGGAGCGCTCGAAAAGAACGACTCCCGCCTGGCGCTCGAGCTCGGCTATGTTCTGGCTCACCGCGGACTGGCTCACGCCCAGTTCGCGCGCAGCGGCAGAAAAGCCCCCGAGCTCGGCGACGGTTACGAAAACCCTCAATCTGAAATCTTCCTCCAACATACGACACAAATATAAGAATGATTTTATATATTTGTATCCTGAACCAAAATCACTTAGAAGTGAAAAAGACTATTCTAATCGCACTGCTGTGCTGCCTGGCATCCGGCCCCATCTTCGCCGAGAAGGACGTGGATACCGTTTTAGGTGAGAAGTCGTACATTCTCATTGGCGGCGGCCTCCCCTTCTCTCCCGACTTCTATACGATGGGCGGTGAGGCCCAACTTGAATACGGTTGCTGGTTTATGCCCCAGATGGGCTTTGCAGTAAGCCTCAGGGGATATGCAATGAGAGGTTCGCTTGACTCCAGGTCCGATGCTTTCTTCAAGACAAGCCCCTATTACGCAGGACTAAGGTTCACGGGCCTTATGGATTGGACCAATCTTGCGGTAGGCGGAGAAGTCGGCGCCAGGGCGCCCTTCCACATAGGTTCTTATCTTGGAGGCGAGCTCATCTACAACATGAACACCACTCCCATAACCAGCATTCGCGACTGGCGCAATTACATACGCCCCGTCATTACTGCCGGTATGGACTTTTCGTTCCAGGTGGACAGGCGCCTCAGGCTGTATCTGCGCGCCGGCGTCAACACATATCACCTGAGCTACCATAATCTCCATCCCGAAGCCAATCTCGGCATGAGGATAGCCATCGGCAAAGGCAGGGTCTACGCAAAAGATCCCAGCCAGTCATATAAAAACGACATCGCCGAGCTGGAGAAAGAACTCGCAAAAGAAAAGGGCAACGTAAAGGTTAAGTACAGGACCGACACCCTCGTGGTCAAAGAGACCCAGGAGGTCGAGAAGATAGTACGCGACACCGTCATCCTCAAGGTCAACCAGGTGGACACCCTTACCATCTATGACGTAGTGGAGGTCGGTTCAGGTGCGGCAAAAGCAGACACCGTCTTCATCAAGGCAGACACCGTGTACATCAAATCTCTTCCCGAGATTCTGGTCAAGACGGTTTATGCGGACAGCGTGAGTTCCACTGCGACTGACGCGGTCTTCCCCGAGCCCGTTGTTCAGGTGGACACCGTGTACGTGCTCTCGGAACCCGAGGTGCAGGTCAAGGTTCAGACCGACACCGTATTCGTCCACTCCGAGCCCGAAGTTATGGTCAGGACGGTCTATGTGAACAAGGAGCCCATCGTGCTCAGGGACACAGTTTTTGTGGCGACCGACCCCGAAGTTCAGATCCAGACCGTTTACCGCGACAAGGAGCCTATCGTCCTGGTAGATACCGTCTTTGTCCAGTCGGAGCCCGAAATCGAGGTCCGCACCGTCTATCGCGACCGCGAAGTGGTGAAAGTTCAGAAAGACACCGTCTTCCTTGAGCTCGAGCCGGAAGTTCAGGTAAAAGTTGTCAAAGATACCGTCTTCCTCCAGTCCGAACCGGAGGTTCAGATACAGGTTCAGAAAGACACAGTCTTCCTGCAGTCCGAGCCTGAAATTATGGTCAGGACAGTCTATGTGAACAAAGAGCCCGTCATCGTGAAGGATACCGTTTTCGTGGCCTCCGATCCGGAGGTTCAGATCCAGACCGTTTACCGCGACAAGGAGCCCGTCATCGTGAAGGACACCGTGTTCGTGCAGTCCGAGCCTGAAATCGAGATCCGCTACCGCGACCGCGAAGTGGTCAAAGAAGTGGTGAGGGTTCAGACGGACACCGTGGTTGTAGAAAAGGACCCGATCATTCAGGTTGACACAGTCGTTATCGAGAAAGACCCTGTCGTGCAGATAGATACCGTCGTTATTGAAAAAGACCCTGTCGTCCAGGTTGATACCGTAGTCATTGAGAAAGATCCGATCGTGCAGGTTGATACCGTCGTGGTGGAGAAGGACCCTGTCGTCCAGACCGACACCGTGGTCGTCAAGGTCC
This sequence comes from Bacteroidales bacterium, assembly GCA_017615435.1. Next base: position 5,435 of record JAGAAF010000029.1, on the reverse strand, counting down.
CCGTCGAGCCGGAAAGCACTCTGATCTATGTCGTGTTCCCCGAGAACGCAGCGTGGGTCAACTACGGCGCCCGCAAGCAGCTGGACAAGATCTCCAAGGAAATCAAGGCCTACGACGGCAGCGCCAAGTATCTGCTTATCGCCCCTGTTTCGCCGGACAGCGAAGACACTGTCAAGGCCTACAACCTCGGCGTAAGGCGAGTCTCCCAGGTAAGGCTTCACCTCATCAGGGAGAACGGCGTGGACAGCCGCAAACTTCGCGAGACAGTTCTCATCTCCCCTGCCGGAATTGCTAAGGAAGATGGCAACGGCTTCGTTATCGTGGCACGCGAGGACGATCCCCGCATCGGCGAGATACTCGAACAATAAATCACATATCCGATGGCTAAAATCCAGTCGGAAGACATATTCTACAACATCCTTCGGTGGCCGGTGGACGCCTGCACCCGGAGGATGTTCCGTAAGATAAGGACCTACGGCAAGAAGGACCTCCCGAAGGACGCCGCCCTTATCTTCGCTCCCAACCACTGTAACACCCTGCTGGATGCGCTTGTGGTACTCCAGAGCCGCCGCCGTCCTACCGCTTTCGGTTCCCGTGCGGACATCTTCCGCAAACCTGCGGTAGCGCGCATACTCACCTGGCTGAGGATGGTGCCTATGGCCCGTTTCCGCGACGGACTGGACGAGGTCAAGAACAATTTCGCCGTCTTCGACGAGGCGGCCGAATGCGCGATTGCGGGAGTCCCCTTCTGCATCTTCCCCGAAGGAAAGCACACCCCCGGCTACGAAGTGCAGCCGGTCAAGAGCGGAGTCTTCCGCATCGCAGAGGCCGCCCTCCAGAAGACGGACAAGAAGGTGTACATCGTGCCCATAGGCTTGAGCTACTCCGATTTCTACCGTCCTAAGCCTGACATATATTTAAGATATGGTAAGGCTATTCCCGCCGAGGAAATTCTGGCTCTTCCGCCCAAGGAAAGAAGCGAAAAGCTCCACGACGCCATCCAGGAACTCGTTATCGAGCCCGCACCGGACAACGATTATCTGGTCGTCACGGTCCTCAAGTGGCTTATCAGCATAGTGATTTCGCCCGTCATTATCGCGGCGATACTGCTTTCCTGCCCTATCTGGATCACTTCAGAGCTGTTAGTCAGGCGTCTGAAGGACAAAGCGTGGTCCAACACCACCCGTTTCGGCTGCAGGCTGGTCGGCACCGTGCTCCTTACAATTATCTACTCGGTGCTCGGTTTCATCTTCCTGCCCTGGTGGGGCGCAGTTGCACTGGTGCTGTTCTTCTGGCTTGCGCCGAATTTCTTCTACCAGTTGTTCAGATAACAAAAAAAAGGCCGGTGTACCGGTCTTTTTTTGTTGCCTTTCAGCGTTTCTTACTCGCCGGGAGTGATAGCTCCGGTGGGGCAAGCGTCCGCGCAGGTACCGCAGTCGATGCAGATATCAGGATCGATGCTGTACACATCTCCTTCCTTGATGGCGCCGGTAGGGCACTCTCCCTGGCAGGTTCCGCAAGCGACGCAAGTGTCGGCAGAAATTTTGTAAGCCATAATGTTTGTTGTTTAGAATTTCGCTGGTGCAAATGTAACAATTTGTGGTTAACTTTGCAATTATGATAAAGGCATTATTAATAGCTCTGTTCACCTTTGGCGGGATAGTCTCAGTGGACAAGACCGTCCACGACTGGGGCGATGTTACCGTCAAGGACGGTCCGCTGGACTGTTCGTTCACTGTGACCAACATCTCCAGTGAACCGGTGATGATACGCTCGGTCGCGAGTTCCTGCGGCTGCACGGGCGTCACCTGGACTCAGGGTATGATAGAGCCCGGAGCAAGCGGCACCATCTCGGCGACGTATTCCAACGACGAAGGTCCGTACGCTTTCGACAAGACCCTCACCGTCTCTTTCGTGGGAGTGCGCAAGCCGCTGATCCTGCACCTTCGCGGTGTGGTGCACCCGAAGAAAATGCCTCTGAAAGACACTTACACCGTCCAGTTCGGCCAGCTTGGCTTCAGGGAGTCAGAGATAAAGGTAGGCAACCTCAGCCAGGGCGAGCAGAAAAGCATCCAGCTCAGGGTGGCCAATGTGGGCAAGAAGGATATCATCGTAAGTTTCGATCCCGACTCCCCCTTCCTCTCATTCACTCCGGCCGAGCTTAAGATAGAAGGCAACAGCACGGCGATGCTCGGTGTTACCGTTACCGCCGACCGCACCCTGTGGGGCAGAAATGTCTATGGCGCAACGCCGATAGTCAACGGCGTACGTCAGGAAGGCAGCGTCAGCTTCGTGGCCACGACGCGCGAGAACTTCGACGGCTGGAGCGAGAAGCAGCGTGCGGAGGCCCCGGCGGCCGAGTATGACGGGTCGTTCGCGGCAGATCCGGTTCAGGCCGGCAGCACGGTGACCGCTTCTTTCAAAATCGCCAACGGCGGAAAGAGCCCGCTCACGGTCTACAAGCTGGATACGGACAGCGACAGGATCACGGTCAAATCGGCCCCCGGCAGCATCAAGGCCGGCGGGAAAGCGGTATTCGAGTTCGAGATGGACACGACCGGTATGAAGCCGGACGGCGATAACCTGGGAATAATCACGCTCTACACAAATGACCCGCATCATAGCGTGATACATCTTTATATTGACGTGATTATTTTGTAACTTAGCGCCGCAATTTTACGACAAATGGCAGAAGAGCAGATTAAATACACAGACGAAAACATACGGACTCTGGAAGGTGTTACCCACATCCGAATGAGGCCGGGTATGTATATAGGAAGGCTGGGAGACGGCCGCAGCCAGGACGATGGTATCTATGTGATGCTGAAGGAGATAATCGACAACTCCATCGACGAGTTCTCGATGGGCTTCGGCAAACAGATCACTATCGATATCACGGAAGACGGCCTGGTGAGCGTGCGCGACTACGGCCGAGGCATTCCGCTCGGCTCGGTGGTCAAGGCGGTGAGCGTGCTGAACACGGGCGGAAAGTTCGACGACAAGGCTTTCAAGAAGTCTGTCGGTCTGAACGGCGTGGGTTCGAAGGCCGTGAACGCCCTTTCTTCCGAATTCAGGGTCTGCTCTTATCGCGACGGCCTCAGCCATTGGGCCACTTTCGTGAAGGGCGAGCTTTCCGGCGAGGCTGAAGAGCCCACCAAGGAAAAGAACGGCACCCTGATATCGTTCAAGCCCGATTCCGAGATGTTCGGCAATTTCGCCTTCAATATGGATTATGTGGAGACGATGGTGAAGAACTACTCCTACCTGAAGAAAGGCCTCACCCTCGTTCTGAACGGCGTATCCTACCGCTCGGAGAACGGTCTGCTTGACCTTGTCAACGACAATCTCAGCGAGGAACCGCTCTACCCGCCCATCCACCTGGAGGGCGACGATATCGAGATCGTCCTGTCCCACGGCAACGCCTACGGTGAGAACATCAGCTCGTTCGTGAACGGCCAGAACACCCGCGACGGCGGAACGCATCTGGCGGCCTACCGCGAGGCGATCGCCAAAACGCTCAAGGAGTTCTTCGGGAAGAACTACGAACCCGCCGACTGCCGTCAGGGCATCGTGGGTGCCATTTCGATCCAGATCCAGGAGCCCAAGTTCGAAAGCCAGACGAAGATCAAGCTCGGCTCGACCTATCTCTGGGAAAAGAACGGAGATGTAGGCCCTACCATCAGGTCTTTTGTCAATGATTTCGTTTCGAAGGCACTTGACGATTACCTCCGCATACACAAGGAGATTGTTCCCATTATCGAGGAAAAGATAAAGTCCAACAAGCAGGAGCGCGAAGAGATTGCCGGAATCCAGAAGAAGACACGCGAGAAGAACAAGAAAGCGAGCGTGTACAACAAGAAGCTCCGCGACTGCGTCTACCACTACAACGACAAGATCACCGAGAGGACTCCCCAGGAGATTCAGGACTATATCGACGCTTCCTCGATCTTTATCACCGAGGGTGATTCCGCTTCCGGAACCATCACCAAGGCCCGCAACGCCAAGTATCAGGCGGTCTTCTCCCTTCGCGGAAAGCCCATCAACTGTTACAAGGAAAGCCGCAAGAAGGTGGCCGAGAACGAGGAACTCAATCTGCTCATTTCAGCCCTCGGAGTGGAGGACGATCTGGAAGATCTGCGCTATAACCGCATTGTGGTGGCGACCGATGCCGATGACGACGGTATGCACATCCGTATGCTGGTCCTGACCTTCTTTATGAAGTACTACCCGGATCTTATCCGCCGCGGGCACGTCCATATCCTCCAGACTCCCCTCTTCAGGGTGCGCAACAAGAAAGACAATATCTACTGCTACGACCAGACGGAGAAGGAGAAGGCAATAGCCAAGCTGAAGACTGGCGTGGAGATCACCCGCTTCAAAGGCCTTGGAGAGATCTCATCCGACGAGTTCGCCGATTTCATCGGTGAAGGGATGAGGGTGGACCACGTCAAGCTTGCGGACGAAGAGAGCATCTCCGAGATTATGGAGTTCTATATGGGCGACAACACCATCGAGCGCCAGAATTTCGTTCGCGCCAACCTCCGTTCGGAGGAAGAGTTGGAAGACGTAGACATCTAGGATGGGACAAAAGTTCTGCAAATTCATCTACGAAAAAGTGATGGGGTGGAAGGCCACGGAGCCTATCATCCCTGAGCAGAAAGCGGTCGTGCTCGCCGCTCCGCACACCAGTATCTGGGATTTCGCGGTGGGCTATTTCTACTATCGTTCCCTCGGCGGCAAGCTGAAGGTAATGATCAAGAAGGAAGCTTTCTTCTTCCCTGTGTCGCTGCTTCTGCGCGCTATGGGAGGCTTCCCTATCGACCGTAAGAATCCGCAGGAGATGCTGATGAGGGTCATCCACGAAATGAACAGCACCGACCAGAAGGTAATACTTGTCATCTGCCCCGAAGGCACGCGCAAGGCCGTCCACAAATGGAAAACCGGATATCACACCATCGCCAAGGCCTGCAATCTGCCCGTCTACCTCGCGCATATCGACTACAAAAAGAAGGAATTCGGCCGCGGTCCCCGCGTCGAACTCACCGACAACCCCCGCGCCGACACCGACCGCATCCAACAGATGTATGAAGATATGCATCTGACCGCCAAGCACCCTGAAGGATACGTCACTAGGTAGCGGAGTGACCTTTCGTCCTGAGAGACGTGCCCACCCCCGGGCACGGGAAGGGGGTAGGTGTCCGTTGGATACGAGTTTGAGCGTAGCGAGGACGAAGTAGACAATGGAAGGGGCCGGAAGGAGCAAAGCGACTGGAGTTCTCGAAGGATGAAAGGACATCCGCTTATTTTCATATATTTATTTGTCTTTTCATAAATAATGTCTATATTTGCAGCCCCCAAATGGGGATGTATTATTAATTAACGTATAACAAAATGATCAAACAGTACGAAACCGTTTTCATTGCAACTCCCGTTTT
>JAGAAF010000028.1 GCA_017615435.1 Bacteroidales bacterium | reverse complement strand
CTCTGCGCATGTTTGATTATGCAGTTGATGGTTTTTCGCTAACAGATGATGAATTGGATGATATGCTTGGCGACTTGGGATACTGACTTAATAAAAGAAACAATCGTAACCACCTTTAGTAATGAAAAATAAACTTGAAGGCCCATACACAGACGGAGACGGCAATGTCTACGAGTCACAAGAAGCATTCTTTAATTCCCCGGATCTGGATTCATATCGAGTGATGATTTATTTGCACTCCGGTAATCGTAAGCCGCAGAATGAATACGAACGGCACCTGCTGCAAGAGATGAAGGACATCGAAGCCAGTGGAGGATTGATAGATTTCTCCGAGAACATCTGGTAGGCATGCAACATATCGGAATTTAACAGCAAATTCACTCCGGTTATATGCCGGGGTGATGCTGTTTTATAAGGAGATGAATTGGGGTTAAAACACGCTGAAATCACGCCCTTTTCACGCCCCTAGCAGAAAACAAAAAATCAAGCACCCGTGTAAGTGCTTGATTTTCAGCGGTGGTCCCTGCAGGGCATGATCCTGCGACTCCCTGATTATGAGTCAGGTGCTCTAACCAACTGAGCTAAGGGACCGGTTCCCGACATGTCGCCGGGGAGTGCAAAGTTAGTAAACTTTTCTTAAAAAGCTACGAAACTCACACTTTGATTTCGACTTCCACGCCGGAGGGCAGCTCGAGCTTCATGAGGGCGTCAACGGTCTTGGCGTTGGAGTCCTCGATGTCGAGAAGCCTGCGGTAGGAATCGAGCTCAAACTGCTCGCGTGCCTTCTTGTTTACGAAGGTTGAGCGGTTGACGGTGAAGATTTTCTTGTTGGTAGGGAGAGGAATAGGTCCATTCACCTTCGCGCCTGTAACTTTCACCGTGTCAACGATCTTTGCAGCCGACTTGTCGACGAGCATGTGATCGAAAGACTTGAGTTTAATTCTAATTTTCTGACTCATATAACTAATTTGGTTAAAATCATTTGATTATTCGTCATCCGAAATGAAGCGGTAGCCGCTCTTCTCCACTATGTCGCGGGCAAGTGCCGGCGGCACTTCGGCGTAATGGTCGAACGACATGGTGCTTGCGGCCCTTCCCGAAGAAAGGGTGCGGAGCACGGTCACGTAACCGAACTGCTCGGAGAGCGGAACGAACGCCTTGACTATCCTCGCGCCGGTAGCGGTGGAATCCATAGCCGTGATCTGACCGCGACGGCGGTTCAGATCACCGACTATTTCTCCCATGTACTCCTCGGGAGTCACTACCTCGAGATCCATGATGGGCTCGAGAAGCACCGGAGAGCACTTGCGGCAGGCGTGGCGGAAAGCCATGCGCGCGGCCATTTCGAAAGACAGTTGATCAGAATCCACCGGATGGTACGATCCATCCAGGAGGGTGACCTTGAGAGACTGAACCTCGAAGCCCGCCAGGACACCATTGGCCATTGCGGACTCAAAGCCCTTCTGCACGCTGGGTATGAACTCCTTGGGTACGTTTCCGCCCTTCACCTGGTTGTCGAACTGCAGTCCGGTAACACCGGGATCGGCAGGTCCGATTTCCACAACTATGTCCGCGAACTTGCCACGGCCGCCCGTCTGCTTCTTGAAGACCTCGCGGTGCTGGATGCTGCCGGTGATGGCCTCCTTGTAGTTGACATGGGGCGCGCCCTGGTTGATTTCCACGCCGAATTCACGGCGCAGGCGGTCCACGATGATGTCCAGATGCAGCTCGCCCATGCCGCTGATCACGGTCTGGCCGGTTTCCGCATCGGACTTCACGGTGAAGGTGGGATCTTCTTCCGCCAGTTTGGAAAGCGCGATGTCGAGCTTGTCCAGATCCTGCTGGGTCTTGGGCTCCACGGCGATACCGATTACCGGATCGGGGAAGTCCATGGACTCGAGGCTGTAGCGGTGGTTGTCGGCGCACACGGTATCACCGGTGCGGAGATCCTTGAAGCCCACTGCCGCACAAATGTCTCCGGCCTCCACGAACTCGATGGGGTTCTGGTGGTTGGAGTGCATCTGGAAAAGGCGGGACACCCTTTCCTTGCGACCTGTGCGGGAGTTCATTACGTAGCTGCCCGAATCAAGATGGCCCGAATATGCGCGGATATATGCAAGACGGCCCACGAACGGATCCGTGGCGATCTTGAACACCAGGCCGCAGAACGGTGCCGTCGCCGAAGGCGGCAGCGTGACGTCCTGCTCGTTGGCCATGTTGGTAGCGTGCACCTCTGCTACATCGAGCGGAGAAGGAAGATAGCGCATGACCGCGTCCAGAAGGAACTGGACTCCCTTGTTCTTGAACGAGGAACCGCAGCAGGCGGGAACGATCTGCATGGAGATGGTCCCCTTGCGCAGGGCGGAAATGATCTCCTCCTCCGTGATGGAGTCGGGGTCCATGAAGAACTTCTCCATCAAGGCGTCGTCGAATTCGGCAGCTTTCTCGACGAGCAGGCCACGCCACTGCTCTACGGCCTCCTGCATGTCTGCGGGAACGTCGCCGTATTCGTAGTTGACGAGCTCGTCGGTGTTGTTGTAGAAGATGGCTTTGCGCGAGATAAGGTCCACGAGGCCCTTGAAATTCTCTTCCGCCCCGATAGGGAGGCAGACGGGCACCGCGGTCGCGCCGAGTTTGGTCTTGATCTCTTCAACACATGCGAGGAAGTCGGCGCCCACTCGGTCCATCTTGTTGACGTACGCGATTTTGGGGACGCCGTACTTGTCGGCCTGACGCCACACCGTCTCGCTCTGCGGCTGCACGCGGCCGACCGCGCAGAAAGTGGCGATCGTGCCGTCGAGCACCCTGAGCGAACGCTCCACTTCCACCGTGAAGTCCACGTGACCGGGAGTGTCGATCAGATTGATCTGATAGGTCTCGCCGCCATAGTGCCAGAAGGCCGTGGTAGCAGCGGAGGTGATGGTTATACCACGCTCCTGCTCCTGGACCATCCAGTCCATGGTGGCTGCACCCTCGTGGACCTCTCCGATCTTGTGGGTCTTGCCGGTGTAGTAGAGGATACGTTCGGACGTAGTGGTCTTGCCCGCATCAATGTGGGCCATAATGCCGATGTTCCTCGTGTATTTGAGATCTCTCTGGGCCATCCGGAGTTAACTAAAAGCGGAAGTGAGCAAATGCCTTGTTGGCCTCTGCCATCCTGTGCATGTCTTCCTTGCGCTTGAAGGCGCCGCCTTCGTTGTTGTAAGCTGCAATGATTTCAGCACAGAGTTTTTCTGCCATAGAGCGGCCGGAACGCTTGCGGGCGAAGTTGATCATATTCTTCATCGAGAGCGAAATCTTCCTTTCCGGGCGCAACTCTGTCGGCACCTGGAAGTTGGCGCCACCGATCCTGCGACTCTTGACCTCGATCTGAGGTGTCACATTCTCGAGAGCCTTCCTCCAAATATCGAGAGGAGCCTTGTCAGAATCTTTCATCTTCTCGCCTACCAAATCAATGGCATCGTAAAAAATAGAATACGCGATACTCTTCTTCCCCTGCAACATAAGATTGTTCACGAAACGTGTAACCATCGTGTCGTGGAACTTAGGATCAGGAAGTAGAATCCTCTTCTTAGGCTTTGACTTTCTCATTTTTGTAATGTTTTTT
>JAGAAF010000027.1 GCA_017615435.1 Bacteroidales bacterium | reverse complement strand
TTGCCTGAGGTCGCCTTCGTCTACCCACGTCTCCCCGATGTTGTACCACAGGATCGAGTTGCTCTCGTTCCAGCCGTATTTGTCGAAGATCGCGCCCGCTTTCCGGTAGTACTCCATCGCCTGCGGGATCGAATCCATCATATTGTAAAGGTTGCCGATGGCCCCGTAGAGCGCGGAATAATAGTCGTCGACGAACTTCTCGTCGTAGCCCTCGGGGTTGGTGGGGGAGGGAATTCCGGCGGCCATGGCATCGACTGCGGCGAGAGATGCCTTGTAATAGACCATGGCGCTATCGAACTGGTCACGGTTGTAGAAGTGCTGGCCCAGGTAGCGCAGCGCGTCGGAGTCGGCGGCCTTCCACCCGCGCGGCTGGCTGATTTCGAGGGCCTTGCGGGCGTAGAAGATGCTCTTCTCGCGGTTGATCGGGCTGTAGCCCAGCATCAGGTTGCGGTAGTCCCTGTTGAGGCGGACGAGTTCCCCCTCGGAGGCACGGTCCACGGCATCCGGGGTCCACCGCGCTACCACCCTCTCGAGCGAGTCGAGGTTGTGGCCACGGCTGTCGTAGTACGCCCCCGCCGGCAGCGCCGCCAGAGTCGCCGCGAGGACTATGAATATTCTTCCGAAGAGTCTCATTTTTCGATATGCAAAGATAGCGATTCTCACAAATGGTGGCGCTTTTCGATGTGCTTGGCCGCCCATTTCCCCCAATATTGGTGGTGTTTTCCTACCCCATCCTTCTCACCTTTGTGAATTCGCGTAAAAAGGCAATGATTAATAAACTATAGGTATGGAAAAAGAGTATCAAACACCTACCGCTGATGTCGTTATCATAGATGTCGACAAAAGCATTCTGGAGAGTTCGGTAAACGGCTCCCGCAACAATTATGGCTATGCAGATGGATGGGAGGATTAAGCGATGAAAAAGAGTTTTTATTTTGTAGCGGCGATAATCGCCCTTGCTGCCTGCACATCCAAAATCGAGCAGCCCGAAGTCGAGCCCACTCAGGAGCCCGCGCCCGCCCAGAAGACCTGGTCGGTGACTATCAACGCAAATAAAGTAACTAAAGCTCTTGCAGATGCAGGATCTTCGATCACTGCAACATGGACTGCGGGAGATGAGGTATCCGTGTACTCTGGTTCCACTAATGTGGGTACACTCACGGCGGCTTCTGACGGAGCCGTCACTAAGTTTACAGGTACAATTACCGGAGATTACAGCCAGAATGACGAATTGGAGCTCCGTTTCCTTTCTGGTAACTACACCTCCCAGGATGGAACCCTGGAAGGTATTGCAAATTCCTGCGATTACTCCACGGCGATGGTGACAATCACCGATGTGAGCGGCGGTGTCCTGACAATCTCGGATGCGAATTTCGTGAGCCAGCAGGCAATTACAAAAATCACTCTTTTCCAGCCCGACGGAACGACACCTCTGAAAGTAAAAAGTGTAATTATTACTGCTGCTGGATTGACGGGGAATAAAATAACTGTCTCGTTTCCTTACAGTCGGCCGAGTGAGTTCTACGTTGCAATGGCCAATACTTCCGGCGTCAAGCAGGAGTATCTGTTCCTCCTCACAGCAAATAACGACACAAAGTACTATGCCACAAAAAAGGTAAACCTGGTCAACGGAAACTATTATTCGACCACCCTTACCGCACTCGGAACGTTCTCTGACGCAAAAGATCTTTCGGAAAGCTACGATGCAACATACAGTGTCAACGATAACGGAATCGTTTACCAGAGCCAACCATCCGTGGCCAAGAATATTCCGCTAATTGTTGCTAATGGTTACAGCGTGATTCTTTTCAACGTGAACGTCCAGAGGACCAGCAATAACTCCTATTCCGCGATGGTCTGCAACGGATCGGCGAATATTACTCTGAGGGGGGACAACGTTCTCAAAGGTTATGCTGGCATGAATATGAGTTCGCTTGGCACTGCCGGTATTGAGACTCCCGGAGATCCTGGTCTATATACAGTGACGATCTCGGGCCCTGGTAATCTCGAAGCATATGGCGGATATGGTTCTGCGGGAATCGGCGGGAAGGCTTATAGTGGAGCCTCCGGTCATGTCCACTCAAACCTTGTTTTCAACGGAACAGGAACAATTACTGCAACATCGAAATCGTATGGAGCTGGGATAGGAACCGGGCTAATGTACGCCTCTTCGGGGTCCGCATCACCGACAAATTCTTGCGGAAGCATAACCATAAACAGTGGTACTATTATTGCCACAAGCAGCCCTGGTGTTGATTCCAACTATACTGGAGGCGCAGGCATCGGTACGGGGGTCGCTTATGGGACGACCAGCTCAAGAAAAGCAAATACCAGATGCGGAGCAATTACAATCAATGGTGGTTCAGTTACTGCAACAGGAGGAAAGGAAGGTGCCGGTATAGGTGCTGGAGCTACTAGTCCAAGTGCTCCGACTTACGCCTGGAACACATGCGGAAACATTCAAATTAATGGAGGTACTGTGGTTGCAGCTGGCAGATCAGATGCTCCTGGAATAGGCGCCGGTAGAAGCCTGGGCGATGGCTCCACATATTACACCCAATGCGGCACGATAACGATCGGTGCCGGGATAGTATCTCTTAGTGCAACCAGAGGTCGTGCAAATGAATACATTCAGTGTATAGGAAGTGGCTGGACGTATAATTCAGCTACACGCTGCGGTGACATAACCATAGATGCCGGCCTCACCGATAGTCTCGAACCCGGCTCTGGCTCCGGCCTTGTAAGGACACTTGTTCGGTAATTAATCAATTAACGATATGAAAAAGTTATTTCTTTCAGTTATGATGGCGGGGGCGATGATGTTCGCGCTGCCGTCTTGTGCAGGGCTTTTGGATATGTTGAATGAAGAGGGGGAGGAGAACACCGACGAAAACGGTGACGGCAAGACCGACGAGAATCTGCCTCCGTACTACAACTACAAGACTGAGGACTCCGGCAATAAGATAGCCTTCTCTTTCAGCATGAGGGCTGGAAGCGAGCCTTACTACGACGTGAAGTACGAGTGGACTTTCAGTGATGATATTTGCACCAAGTGTATCGAAACCATCACCTGCAAGACCGAAACGATTGCAATCCTCGTGGCGGCGGAGTACAGCGACGATCCTAACATGTCGGTTTCCGGAAAGAACATCATCATTGACGTCACTGAAGACTTCGCCGAGGCGACCAAGGACGAGGTTCGCACCTGGATCCAGCAGCTCCAGGCCGCAATGGAAATCATCAACGAACAAGCCACCAGCCCCGGCGAATAATGAATGGTCATGCCCGACCCGTTCGGGCTTCTTAAATCAATTACCGCCGACCCACCCCGGGCCGGCGGTTTTGTTTCCGGCGAGTTTTTGACTGTTTTCTCGCCGGATTGGAGGTTTTGGCCTTGATTGGCGAGTTTTGGGGGTGTTTTCCCGCCGAAACGCGCAAGGTGGAATTCTATCGGGGGGACCTTGGGCGTAAAACCCCGCCACAGGGCTTCCGGTGCACAAGGTCCCGGCATCAAAGTTCCACCTTGTGCGTCAAAACCGCATTTCTTTGTGCTGTGCCCTTGCTTTTTTCGAAAATAGACTTACATTTGTAGTGCTGATTGGAGATTGAATTATCGCTGTCAGTAATGTACACAAATAACAAGGCATTTCGGTTGAACCCGAAATGCCTTTCGACGTCAAAAAAGGGGCCGATGGAGTACAGCTACACCCTCCTCAACATCTCCAAAAAGTGTACATTATTGATTATGAAAACGATGGTTCGAGTGACGGTGTGCTATGACTTAGAGTCAGAAGCCACCAAACTTGTAAAAGTAAAGGCGCACGTGCGCCTTTACAAAAACAAGGTTGTAATTGTTCGCTCACATTATCGCCGCGTGTGGATACGCAAATAATGTTTGAGCGATAGTTCCAACAAGGAACTTCTACCCGACCTGACGCCCCTGGGGAGAGCTTCGGCTCTCCTTTTTTTACGCGTCGGCGAAGGTTTTGCCGTCGTCCAAGACCACCTGCAACTTGGTGTATTCGGAGTGGAAGTCGTTAACTAAACGATCCAGATAGCGGGCGGCTTCCCACTTGCACATAGGGAGGTCGTGAAGCAGATAGTTCCCGCAAGTCTGGGGCTCGGTGGCGGGAACGCGGTCCTGAGAAAGGATCCAGCGGAGGCACTCGCAAGTCAGCCGGCGCATATCCTCGACCGAGTACGCCCCCGTCATAATAATATACATTCCGGTGAGGCAGCCCATGGGCCCGACATAGACCACGTCGTCCTTAACAGCGGAATTCCGGAACCAGGTGGCCATCAAGTGCTCCATGCTATGCATGGCGGCAGGGGCAACGGCGGGTTCTTTGTTCGGCTCGGTGATCCGGAGGTCGAAGGTGGTGAAGCCCTTGTCCTGGCGGCTAACATAGATCCCCGGTTTCAGATGTGTGTGGTCGATGGTGAAACTCTGAATGACTTCCATAGTTCTAACCCTTCTTATTCAATAAATAAATGACTCCGACTATCAGCGCCCCGACAAGGCCGTAGGTAATAATAGCATTTAGCAGCCCTTCGTGATTCATCCGCATCCAGAGCAGGCCATAATTGAATGCAAACAGCAGCACTCCTCCTGCCAGCCCGATCACAAGTCCCCAGACCGTGCCTCCCGGATTGTTTTTCCATGTATCCTCGCGGAAGGACTTCACCAACAGATACACGAACGGAATCAGTCCGACAATAATTGAGACAATCAGCGCAATCATCTGCCGGGTATGCTTCACTGCCTGCGCCTCCTCCGACCGCTGTTGTGACTCTTCAAAGCGATCGAGCAAAGCCTGTTCCTGCGGGGTCAGGTATTGCTCGTACATTTTCAAGATATCGTCGTCCTGGGCATAGGCGGACGCGCAGAAGATCCCCGATCGGGTCGGGGATGACGCAAAAAAGGTCGGGGATGACACCCCCAAAAAGATCGCCGCAACCGCTCCGACGATCAAAACTATCAAAAGACGTTTCATCTGTACCAAATAGAATTCGGATCGTTATCATTATACACGCGGCTGACGGTCAGAGAGCCCTCCGAGTTGGGCGTGACAAGCTGCGGATAGCAGCCGACGGCCAGCACCAGTTCGCGGAGACGAGGACTCTGCACTGCGACAAACTCTAATTTATAGTTTGCGCTCAAATCCACCTTTTTCAGTTCGCTTTCGCCGAGCCAGACTTTCCGCAGGTTAGGGAACATCTTCAAATCCTCGTAAGTCTTCACCTCGAAGACGTGGATGCGGTACACCGTTAAATTCAAAACCGTCAGCGAGTCCGCCTCCGCCTTCGACAAAACACCATCTCCGTCAATATCTCCGGACTTCAGCGCGCAGCGCAGCACCTCCGGATCGGAGAACTTCAGCTCCTGCGCGAAAGCACAATTAGCGAAAGTCAGAAATAACGCGGCAAAGAACAATAATTTTCGGTACATAGTTTGCGTGTTTGCTTCACGCAAATATATAAATTAGCCCCTCAACCGCCAAAAAATAAGACTATCTTTGCGCCATGAAAGAATACGTACACCTCACTCAGGAAAATATAGATATGCTTCAGGCGGCCGGATGCCGCTGCGAAGAATGGGACAGGGTGATGACCACCTCCCCCGAAACCCTGAAATACATAAAGAATGTCCGCTTCTCCGGCGACGTTAAATTCGGCCGCTTCGAGGCCGCATTCACCCTCCCGGGCGGACTCCACAAGCATTCGGGCATCCGCAACGCCACCTTGCACAATGTCACGGTGGGCGACGACACCCTCATCGAGAACATCACCAACTACATAGCGAACTACCACATCGGCTCGAATTGCTACATCGAGAGTGTGGACCTGATGTTCGTGGACGGCCTCAGCCGTTTCGGCAACGGCACTGAAGTGTCCGTGCTGAACGAGACTGGCGGCCGCGAAGTCCGCATCTTCGACCGTCTCAGCGCGCAGACGGCCTACATCCTCGCGATGTACAGGCATCAGCCCGAGGTCACGGCGGCCCTGAACTGCATGATCGACGCCTATGCCGCCTCCGTCGAGAGCGACCGCGGCACCGTGGGCGACGGCGTCACCATCCGTGACACCAAGCACATCAGGGACGTCCGCATCGGCGACAGCGCCATGGTCAGCGGCGTGAGCAGGCTGCGCAACGGCACTATCTGCAGCAACAAGGAAGCCCCTGTCCGCATCGGCCATGGGGTCATCGCGGACGATTTCATCATCTGCAGCGGCACCCGCGTGGAGGACAACACCACCCTCACGCGCTGCTTCGTGGGCCAGAGCTGCATCCTCGGCCATGGCTACAGCGCGTCCGACTCGCTCTTCTTCTCGAACTGCCAGGGCGAAAACGGCGAGGCCTGCGCGATCTTCGCCGGCCCGTTCACGGTCACTCACCACAAGAGCACGCTGCTCATCGCGGGCATCTTCTCGTTCATGAACGCGGGCAGTGGCTCGAACCAGAGCAACCATATGTACAAGCTCGGACCGATCCACCAGGGAGTGATGGAGCGCGGCTCGAAGACCGCGTCGGATTCGTATATCCTGTGGCCCGCCCGCGTGGGCGCATTCTCGCTCGTCATGGGCCGCCATGTCACGCATTCGGACACAACTAACCTGCCGTTCTCATATCTGATCGAGCAGCAGAACACGACCTATCTCGTGCCGGGCGTGAACCTTCGCAGTGTGGGCACCATCCGCGACGCGCAGAAATGGCCCAAGCGCGACGCCCGCAAGGATCCGGACCGCCTGGACTGCATCAACTACAACCTCCTCAGCCCCTTCACCATCCAGAAGATGATCAAGGGCATCAAGCTCCTCCAGAACCTGCAGTACTCTTCGGGCGAGCTCTCGGACGTCTATTCATACCACAGCACCAAAATCACAAACAGCGCCCTGCGCAAGGGCATCGTCTTCTACCGCACCGCCATCACCAAGTTCCTGGGCAACTCGATCATCAAGCGCCTGGAGAACCTGCCTGCCGGCGCGGGCGACGAGCAGCTTCGTTCCATGCTTAAGCCCACGGTCGCCGAAGGTACGGGCCTATGGGTGGACCTCAGCGGCATGATCGCCCCCAAGGAGGTGGTGGACACGCTCCTAGAGCGCATCGCTTCCGGCGAAGTTACCGACATCGAGGAGGTGGGACGCACCTTTGCGCAGATCCACGCGAGCTACTATGACTACGAATGGACCTGGGCCTACGACCAGTTCGCCGACTTCTTCGGAATCGACATGGATGCCATCACCAAGGCGGACGTAATCGAAATCGTCCGTCAGTGGAAGGAGGCCGTCATCGGCCTTGATCGCCAGCTCTATGAAGACGCGAAGAAGGAATTCAACCTCGCGTCCATGACTGGCTTCGGCGCAGACGGCACCAAGGCAGACAAGGAGATGGACTTCGAGCAGGTGCGCGGCGTCTTCGAATCGAATCCTTTCGTCACCGCCGTGCTTGACCATATCCGTGTCAAGGAAGCCCTTGGAGATGAACTGATAGCTCGACTTGAAAGATAATTGCTATCTTTGAAGAACTATGATTCTGTCGTTTCTGATTGCACTTTTGTTCCAGCTCGCTCCCGCCGTGGTGTGGGAGGCGAAGGTGGACCGTGCGGACAATGATAAGCTCGAACTGGTCATCACCGGAAAGGTGAGCGAAGGCTATTATATCCATCCCATGGCGGACAAGGCTGTGGGCGTGAGCCTGGAGCTGGCGGAGGACGTGACGCCGCTGGGCGAGCCGGTCGAGCAGTTCGAGCCGGCGGACTACAAGGGCGTGCCGGTGGTCACGGGGACGTACGTCCTACGGCAGACCGTCGATGCAAAAGGCGCGGCCGTGAGGGGCACGGTCACCTGGAGCGCCTGCCATGGCGACGAATGCGAAGCGCCGGCGGACTACGACTTCAGCGTGGCGCTGGAGCGGCCGGCCGAGCCTGCGAAGAACGGCGGGCTGTGGGGCCTCATTCTCGAGGCGATCCTGTGGGGCCTGCTGATGCTGCTGACGCCGTGCGTGTTCCCGATGGTGCCGATGACCGTCTCGTTCTTCCTGCGGCAGAGCGGCTCCCCGAGGCAGGGGCGCTTCAAGGCGGCAATGTACGGCCTGTTCATCGTGCTGCTGTACACCGTGCCGATCAGCGTGATTATAGGCCTGACGTGGGCTGTGGGCGGATCCACGGTGACGGCGGACATCTTCAACTGGCTCAGCACGCACTGGCTGCCGAACATAATCTTCTTCCTCGTGTTCATGGTCTTCGCCGCTTCGTTCTTCGGGGCGTTCGAGATCGTGCTGCCGAGCTCATGGACCAATAAGGCGGACGCGGGCAGCGAACGGAAGGGCCTGCTGGGCGTGTTTTTCCTCGCGCTCACGCTGGTGCTGGTGAGTTTCAGCTGCACGGGGCCGATCGTGGGCACGGTCCTCATCAAGAGCACGCAGGGCGAGTTCTGGGCGCCTATGGTCACTATGCTCGCGTTCGGCATCGCCTTCGCGCTGCCGTTCACTCTGTTCGCGTTCTTCCCGTCCGTGCTCTCGAAGCTTCCGCGCAGCGGCGGCTGGCTGAACAGCGTGAAGGTCACGCTCGGCTTCATCGAGATCGCGCTCGGCCTGAAGTTCCTAAGCGTGGCGGACCAGACCTACCACTGGCATCTGCTGGACAGGGACATTTATCTGGCAATCTGGATTATCTGCTTCACACTGCTGGGGCTGTACCTGCTGGGGCTGATCCGTTTCAAATATGATACACCGATAAAGCGCTTTTCCGTTTTGAGGATAGCGTTGATAGTTGTGGATTTCGCGTTCGTGGCGTACATGATACCCGGAATGTGGGGCGCGCCGCTGAAGGCCCTGAGCGGGTATCTACCGCCGATGGAGACGCAGCACATCAGGCTCGGGAAATACGCGGCTGCGGCCGAGGAGGCCCCCACGCTCGAGCTCGGCAGTTCGATGGTCTCGCTGCCGCACGGCCTGACGGGCTACGACAACCTGGACGACGGCCTCGCCGCCGCGGCCGCTTCCGGCAAACGCGTGTTCGTGGACATCACCGGCCACGGCTGCGTGAACTGCCGCGAGATGGAGGCCCGCGTGTGGAGTAATCCGGAAGTGCTTCAAAGGCTAAGGGACAACTTCGTGATAGTCTCGCTGTATGTGGATGACAAGACGCGCCTGCCTGAGGACAAGTGGGTGACCACCCCCAACGGCAAGGTGCTTAAAGACGTGGGCCGGGTGAACTCGCGCCTCGTCCTCGACCGCTTCGGCGTGAACTCGCAGCCGAACTACTTCATCCTGTCTGCGGACGGCGCGATCCTCGCCGGACCCCGTGGCTATAACCTGGATCCCGTGGCGTTCGCCCGCTTCCTGGACCTTGAATAGTTTCGGTTTTCGCCCCTCCCATCTCTTTTCGCCCCTCACTCCCCCTTTTTCCCCCTCCCGTGCCCAAAAACCGCCCTTTTTGTGCACGGCCACCCCTTTTTCCCCCTCCCGTGCCCAAATACCGCCCTTTTTGTGCACGGCCACCCCTTTTTTCGCACAAGGTGGAATCATAGGGGCGGGACCTTGTGCGTCAGAAAGCCCCTGTTGGGTTTTTGCACGCAAGGTCACGGCCTCAAAGTTCCACCTTGTGCGCTGTCTCCCCGTATTTTTGTGTTTTGCGAAGGAAAAGAGTTAAATTTGTGGGAGTGATACGAACAATTATTTTCGATTTCGGCGGAGTGCTGGTCGATTGGGACCCGCACCGGATGCTGGACAAGTACTTCGGCAGCCGTGAGAAGGCAGACTGGTTCATAGCGAACATCTGCACGGGCGAGTGGAACGCGCAGATGGACGCCGGCAAGCCGTTCGCGCAGGGGATAGCCGAGCTCTCGGCAGAATACCCGGAGTGGTCAAAAGAAATCCAGGCCTATTTCGATCGTTGGATCGAGATGATAGGAGGGGAGATTCCCGGCATGCTCGAACTAATGAAGGAACTGAAGCAGAAAGGCTACAAGATGTATGGCCTCACGAACTGGTCCGCGGAGACTTTCTGCCAGGTGCGCCATAAGTTCGAGGTATTCGACCAACTGGACGGCATGCTCGTCTCCGGCGAAGAAAAGATGCTCAAGCCGGATCCAGCTTTCTTCCAGTTGCTCGTGGACCGCTTCAAACTTAACCCGCCCGAGTGTCTGTTCATAGACGACAACCAGCCCAATGTCACCGGCGCACAACTATTCGGCCTGAACGCCATCCGTTTCAAAGACGCCTCCTCATTAAAAGAAGAATTAATAGCACTAGGAATATGAAACGCATTCTAACCGCAATTCTATTGCTCGCAGCCCTGACCGCGGCCGCGCAGCCGCTCAGGCAGAGCAAGATCAGCACGCACGCCGTGCAGAGCGCCATCCTCGGCGAGGAAGTCGCGTACAACCTCTATTTGCCCGCGGGCTTCGACGCCTCGGCGGACCGGCAGTATCCGGTCATCTACCTCCTGCACGGTCTCTACGGCACGCATGTGGACTGGGCGACCGTGGGCCACATGAAGGACATCGTGGATGAACTCATCGCGAGCGGCGAGCTTGTGCCTGTGGTCATCGTGATGCCGGACGCCGGCGACCCGGACGTCCACAAAAACTGGAACGGCTATTTCAACATGCCCGGGCACCCCTACGAAGACTTCTTCTTCCAGGAGCTGATGCCGGCGGTCGAGCGCGAGTGGAAGATCGTGGGCGACAAAGGCCATCGCGCGATCATGGGCCTTTCGATGGGCGGCGGCGGCAGCACGGTCTATGCCCAGCACCACCCGGAACTGTTCGGCAGCTGCTACAGCATGAGCGGGTGGCTGGACGCCGAAGAGCCGGACGCCCGCATGCCGAAGGACGACAAGCTCTACATCGTGACTAAGTCCGTCCATGACCATTCGGCAATCGAGTTCGTGGCGAACGCAGACGCCCGGACGCTCGAGCAGCTCCGCACGGTCAAGTGGTTCTTCGACTGCGGCGACGACGATTTCATCCTGGACCTTACGCTCCGCATGTACCAGACCATGCGCGACAAGCGCGTCCCCGCCGAGCTCCGCGTCCGCGACGGCTGGCACAGCTGGGAGTACTGGCACACAGCCCTCCGCCTCTCCCTGCCGTTCGCGTCGAGAAACTTTAAGGAAAAATGATTAAATTTGGACCATAAAAAATACTTTTTACAATGAAAAAACTTTTCACTTTGATGGCGATTTTCGCCTCTCTCGCAGCAGTAGTGTGCTGCAACCCCGCCACATCCGATGAAGAAGAAGAGGAAGAAGAGGAGCAGACTTCTAAGGTGGCTATCACTATCGACGGTAGTTTCGCAGACTGGGCCGCTTTGTCAAAAGATTCTTATGTCATGGCTCAGAACGATCCCGGTTCTCCTTGGAAGGCAGTAGAGGCAATCCGCGTCTATGCGACCACCGAGTTTGTGTTCTACTACATCAAGTTCAACGAAGAAATGGTCAAGGAGTTGCTGGCAAATCCTGCAGAAGAGCTCCCTATCCGTCTTTGCATCAACACAGACGGCGAGTTCACCAGCGGTTATTCGAACTACTTCCTCGAGGCCTATGACTACATCGTCGAGGGCGCACTTGCCGAGGGCGGTGAGTTCACCGACTATGTGGGCAATGTCCATCAGAGGATAGGCAGTTGGGTGGCATTGGAAGGCAACCCCGTGATAGGAAAAGGCTCAGGCTGCGAGTATGAAATTATGCTCGTCCGCGATCTCTTCAACGCAGCGGCAAACAGCAGCGATGATCCGAAACCCATGGGCCTCTCCTTCGAGACCGGTATCCGTTTCTACTGCACAGGCGGCGGTTCCTGGGAGGAACTTTCCAACATGCCGAACATGGCTGCAGGCGACGGCGGCAATGGCTGGGGCCATCTGCTTGAGATCACCGTCAAATAAGTTTCGTTTTTAAGAATTATCGCACTCTTCGATTCCTTCGTCCGAGTGCAAGTCAATGCCCCTACGCTTGGCGTAGAGGGCATTGTATTTTGCATAGAGAGTCTGCGCCCATAAGGCGAAGAAATACGGCCGGGGCTTCATCGACTGCATGATCGACCAGAGGTAGAATCTTTCGTGGAAGTCCTTGGGAGGGTAGAGTTTCTGGATAGGAGGTGCAAGAGGATCATCTTTCCAGGGCGAGAGAGCTTTGTAGCGGTAGTATTCCTCCTTGCGGTGGGAGTAGCAGCCCTTGTGCCAGGGGCGGGACAGCGCCCAGCCGGTCAGGTAGTGGATGATGACCGGGTGGTCTATGGCCTCGCGGCATTCCTGCTCAGGGAGGATATCGTACATGCGCAGCCAGTGGTAGACCTGCCAAGGGTGGATGTTGGACATGGTGAAGTTGTACTTCGTGGGCAGCACCTTCATCAGCCGCTGGGGAATGGCGTTGTTAAGTAGCATCTGGTCCGGCAGGCGCAGATGCTTTTTCTTTTTCAGCACTGCGATAATCATCTCGTAGCAGTTCTCCCGCCGCCAGTTCTTCAGGTCGTAGAGCAGCACGCCGCTGCCCATATACTGCGTGTTGCCAGAGTAGAGCTCGAAGGCATGGTTCTGCAGCGCATAGCCCATCCCGTTCGAGATGGTGCCGGCCACCACGGCGTCGCCCATGTCCATTCGCTGCAGTTCCTCGATGGAGCCGGCCACGATCGTGTCGGCATCGATATAGAGCAGGCGCTGCACGTACTCGGGCATGATCTTGTCCATGAACGGCTTGATGCAGGCCGCCATGCTGCCTTTCCAAGCGGGATAGTTGGGATACAGGCGCTTGATCTCGCTGGTCACGGGCCGGCCGTTCAGGTAGGTGATGCGCTTGCCGTAGCGGGCCGCTATTCCGTCCAGGCGCTCCTTGTTGCGCGGATGGATGCCATAGTCAATGAAAAACACCTCTTCGGGTTCGTAGCCCGGGTTGTTCTCCAGGAAGCTCAGCATGGAGATGCCGGCTTCCCGCGCGTAGAAATCATTGATGGAATAGCAGACGTACAGCATCCTCTACTTTCTATTTGCCTTCCGCGCTTTCCACTTCAAGGCAAGCCAGTACGAGATGACGGTGATTGCGATTGCCGGGATGTACGCCAGCCATGGATTGAGCGGCTTCAGTTCCAGGCCCATAAATAGAGGAAGTCCAACCCAGCAGATTATTACCCAGCTGATACAGTAGACTGCGGTGATGTTTTTGCTGAGGCCCTCAAGCGGCTGCATAATCCACTGCGGCAGGATTTTGCAGAGCTGCCATGCTATCGAGATTAGCATCAGATCAAGGCAGATAAAGAAGAACCCATCTGCAAGGTTGTGCCAATAGTATAGGCCGTTAGATAGGGGAGTGAAGCCCCTTTTCGCAGCGAGCCAGCAATAGAATATGGTCAGAGGCAGTGTCACTACCAGTATGCGCCGGTAGAGTTTCTCTTTGTCCGTGCAATTCTTGAGATAGCGCCCGGCCAGCAGTCCGAACACGGGATAGATGATCCAGTGTGCGAGCGGGAAGCACGAATAGCAGCTCTCGATGTCGCCGGGGCCGGCTCCGATAAAGAGTCCGAGCAGCGCGTTCAGCGCATCGTTGCCGCAGTCGAAGCCCTGGCAGATCGTGCCCGCGATCGAGCAGACTATGGCTATCGCGAGCATCAGCCAGCATTTCATCTGTATCTTCAGGCATAGGCCTATGAAGATCAGCGCCAGTCCGGCGAATTGTAGGATGTCCACGATCAGGAAGGCCATCACCAGATTGTCGGCGACCGCGTCCCCCAAGCCCAGCGCGAAACCTATCCCGACGGGGAGGCCGGCCCTGAGGATGTTCAGCAGATACGCCAGCAGAAACAGCCGGAGTCCGCGCCTCATCAGCTTTTGCGGGGTGCTCCTTCGGGAAAAGTTGATAGAGATCCCCATGCAAATCATGAACATCGGAGCCGCCATCGGCCCGCCGAGAATCTCCTCCGCGACCACATATCCCGCATTCTCCGGTATCGAGCCCATATAGCAGACCGTGTGGCAAATAATCATCGCGACTATCGCGACTCCTTTCACAAGATCTATCTCAGGAAGTCTGGTTTTAGCTTCAGCAATCATATCGGCAAAGTTATCCTTATTCCAGCACAAAAAAAACATATACCATTATTTGGAACGGGATAGTCTAAGAAAAGTTTGTAGCTTTGTGCCTGTTATTTACACGTTATATGGATAAATTAAGTTACGCATTAGGAATGAGTCTGGGCCATAGTCTGGCCAGATCAGGAGTGGATAAGATAGATTTCGACAGTCTCCTTTCTGGATTGAAGGCGGTTCTCACAAACAGAACGCCTGAGATCAGCGCCGAAGAAGCGAACAGGATTCTGAACGAGTACTTTGATAAGTTGAGCCGGGAAAAGAACGGCGAAGCGATAAAAGCCGCAGACAACTACCTGAAGGAGAATGCGACTAAGGAAGGCGTTAAAGTGACGGCTTCCGGCCTTCAGTATAAGGTTATCAGTGAAGGAACGGGCGCGAATCCCACGGGCCGTAGCAGGGTCAAATGTCACTACGAAGGAAAACTCAGCAACGGACAGATTTTCGACTCTTCCTACCAACGGGGCGAGCCAGCCGTCTTTGGCCTTGACCAGGTCATCCCCGGTTGGACTGAGGGCCTGCAATTGATGAAAGTCGGAGCCAAGTATGAGTTCACCATCCCTCCTGCACTCGGTTATGGCGAGGCGGGCATTGAAGGCGTAATCCCCGGCAACAGCGTCCTGATCTTTGTCGTCGAACTCCTGGACATTGTTTAGTCTCCGCGCTCAACTTCTCCTTCCGACCACAGTCTCTGCTTGGCAACTAACGCAACCAACTGCGACCAAATTTGGTGGATATCCTTGTTTTGGAGCGAAGCGACGCAGGGAAGTTTGAGGGGGTACGCCCCCTCAATCAATATAGTGCCAAAGGCACCAAAAAAGCATCGCCGCAAGCGATGCTTTTTTGTGTGCCTCGGGCGGGACCACTAACTTTTTGGCAGAAACACCTCACTATTAATCAGTTATGTAAATGCTTTTCGTTTTTAGTGTAACATTAGTGAAACATTTCTGTCCGTCTGTGTCTTTTAATGTCACAATAGACAATATAAATATTGTACAATACAAATATTGTTTTTATCTTTGTGGTATGAGCAGGGCAATTGAATATCTGGAGGCACATCAGTCTCCCACACCATCCCGCTGGCGCGAAGATGCACAGTGGCGCAGAGACAATGAGTATTGGCTACAGTATTCACGTTTTATTTCGCTGCAAGTAATGCGCGCTATGGATGATCAGTCTGTCACTCAAGCGGAACTTGCCAAGCGTATGGGCTGCACACAGCAGTATGTTTCTAATCTGCTGAAGGGAAGTTCCAATATGACACTTGAAACGATTGCCCGTCTGGAGAACGCTTTGAGCATCGACCTTATCAAATCGGCCCTTACATATGTTCACGGTTACGGCTCGCCTGTATCTTCTCGTCCCCAATACCTAAGCGATTCGGCAGGGGAAGAACTTGATCCCGATATCAAAACAAGCGATTATGTTGAGGGTTACAAGCCCCGGAAAAAACGCAAATGAACCAGAAGGGATGAAAGATAAACAGTGTTAGCTTTGATTGATATTGTGCTATGGCAAAGATAGATGTAAGCGGCGTCTCCGTAACGGTGGTTAAGTTCGGAAGTGAGGACTATATTAGCCTTACTGATATGATGCGTTCCAAAGACGGTGAGTTCTTCTTCCATAATTGGCTGCGTAACAGGAACACCGTTGAGTTTCTGGGAACATGGGAGAAGGTTTTCAATCCTGAGTTTAATTCTGCCGAATTCGACATAATTAAAAGTAAGGCGGGGCTCAACAATTTCCGCCTCAGCGCTAAAGAATGGACGGAGAAGACCCACGCCATCGGCATAGTTTCCAAAGCCGGGCGTTACGGTGGAACTTATGCACACAAGGACATCGCTTTCGAATTCGCCATGTGGATAAGTCCGGAATTCAAGGTCTATCTTATTCGGGAATTTCAGCGCCTTAAGGAAGAGGAGCAGAAACTCATCGGCTGGACGGCTAAGCGAGAACTCTCCAAAGTGAACTACCGCATCCATACCGATGCCATTAAACAGAACTTGATTCCGCCCGAGGTCTCTGAGAAGCAGATATCATTTATTTACGCCAACGAAGCAGACGTTCTCAATGTGGCCCTGTTTGGCATGACGGCAAAAGAATGGCGTGATGCCAACCCTGAACTCAAAGGAAATATCCGCGACTACGCCACCATCAACCAGCTCATTTGCCTCTCAAACATGGAAAGCCTGAATGCCATTTTTATCAATGATGGGTTTCCTCAGGCGGAAAGGCTCCGCAGACTTAATGCTATTGCAATTCAGCAGATGTCCGTTTTGGGGGGAGAGG
>JAGAAF010000026.1 GCA_017615435.1 Bacteroidales bacterium | reverse complement strand
GGTTTGTTGACGCGATCCATTATGGCGCTGATTTCGTCCTGGCGGCGCTGGAGTTCACGCTCGTCTTCGGTCTCGAAGAGTTGTCCCTGGATCGCGTCCGCCGAGACGATGTCGTCTATGATCACCCCGGCGCGTTTATAAGAGTATCCTTCACGGAAAATGGCATCGAGAGCACGCAGGGCGGCTCCGACTATTTCCTGGGTGGAGTTTCGCGGGGTGTCCAGGTGCACCATCTCCCAGGGGTAGTATTGCGGGAGGTCTTTGCGGAAGGGATTTGTGTGCGCAAAAACGCCGACACTGAGGGCGGCCGAACGTTCGCTGCGCAGTTTCTGGGCGCAGATGCCTGCGAAATCGGACACGCGCAGCCGCAGTTCGGCCTTGTCCGTGATCATTTCCGCGAAGGAACGAGAAGTGCAGATGCTTTTGCGGGGCGCGGGAAATTCATCGGCCACGGCCGGGGTGCCCTGAAGTTCCTTCCACGTCCGCACGCCCGTGATCCCCATCCGACCGCGGACCCACGCTTCCGGCCGCTGAACGAAATCGAGCGCCGTCCGAACTCCAGCCGCCATAAGCTTCGGTGCCCCGCGCCATCCTATGCCCCACACGTCGTCAATCGGGGTAAGCGACAGCGCCTTGATACGCTTTTCGTCTGAATCAATAATACACACTCCGCGATACCCGGGGTACTTTTTCGCAAAATGATTGGCAACCTTGCCGAGCGTCTTAGTGGGTGCAATCCCGATGCTTACCGGGATTCCCGTCGAAAGCCGGACGAGCCTTATGAGCTTTCCGCACACGGACTTGTAATCCTCGGGCTTAATGCCGTCCAGCGTGAAAAAAGCCTCGTCGATAGAGTATTTCTGATAACCAGGAAGAGTTCCGCTCAGAATTCTCATCACCCTCTCGGACAAATCGCCGTAGAGTGTATAATTAGAAGAGCACGCCACCACTTTCCCGTTCGCGACAAGGTCGCGCAACTGAAAGAAGGGCGTGCCCATCTTGATGCCTAACGCCTTCGCCTCGTTCGAGCGGGCGACGACGCAGCCGTCGTTATTGCTCAGGACTACAACCGCACGCCCTTCGAGCTGAGGCTGGAACGCCCGCTCGCAGGACACGAAGAAGTTGTTGCAGTCTGCAAGAGCGTACAAGTTAAATCCGTTTCAGAATTTCTTCGGTCTGGGCTTCGTAGCCGGGCTTGCGGAGCAGGGCGAACATATTCTTCTTGTACGCCTCCACACCGGGCTGGTTGAACGGATTCACACCGAGCAGGTATGCGCTCACGCCGCACGCGAACTCAAAGAAATAGAACAGTGCGCCGAGGTTGTACTCGTCGATACGGTCGATGCCAACCTCAAGCTGCGGCACTCCGCCGTCGATATGGGCGACCTTCACGCCGAGCTGGGCCATAGCGTTGCAGTGCTCCACGTGCTGGCCGGCGAGGAAGTTCAGCTGGTCGAGGTTCTGCTCGTCCGAACCGATTACCACCGAGCGGTTCGCGTTCGCGACGCTGATGACGGTCTCGTACATCACGCGGCTGCCCTCCTGGATGAACTGGCCCATAGAATGAAGATCCGCAGTGTTGGTAACGCTTGCCGGGAAGATACCCTTGCCGTCCTTACCTTCGGATTCGCCATAGAGCTGCTTCCACCATTCGGCGATGTAAGTGAGTTTCGGGTTGTAGGTGACGAGGATTTCGACCGCCTTACCAAGCTCGAGGTGCAGCAGGTTACGCATAGCGGCGTACTTGACAGCCGCGTTCTCCGGACCCTTCTTGAGCAGTTCCTCCCGCTCGTCAGCTGCGCCCTTGAGCAGTGCGCGGATGTCGAAGCCGGCCAGGACTATGGGCAACAGGCCCACGGGGGTCAGCACACTGAAGCGGCCGCCTACATTGTCCGGGACCACGAAAGTCTTGTATCCCTCCTGCGTGCTGAGCGTCTTGAGCGCGCCCTTCACTGCGTCGGTGATGGCGACGATTCTCTCGGCAGCCTCTTTCTTTCCATAGGTCTGCTCCACGAACTCCTTGAAGATGCGGAAGGCCACGGCGGGTTCCGTAGTGGTACCTGACTTCGAGATCACGACCACGGCCGTGTTGCGGGTCTTCGCGAGGTCCAGAAGCTCTGCCAGATATTCCTCGCTGAGGTTGTTTCCGGCGAACACGACCTTCGTCGCGGGCTCCACGAAGCAATGCGAAAGGGCCTCGATCGCGCATTTCGCGCCGAGGTACGAACCGCCTATACCGATGACAATAACGAGGTTCACACCCTTCGCTTTCCAAGCGTCGCGGACGGCCTCGCAATCCGCTACGAGCTGTTCGGGTGTCTCGTTAGGCAATGTCTTCCATCCCAGAAAATCGTTTCCTGCGCCCTTCTCGCTCTGAAGAACATCATACGCCTCGAGGGCCTTCTTTACATACTGCTGATACTCTGCATCTTTGACAAAGGAGCTGCAGCCTCCTACGTTAACTTTAATCATATTGTTAGGTATTTGTTTCCAACCAGTCGTGAAGACAAATTTAGTGAAATAATGCTTATCTTTGACATTATGAAAAGAATAATTGCTCTTGCGGCTTTGGCCGTCGCAGTCTGCTCCTGCGGCACTGCACATCTTGTTAGTCACGCACCCTCACACGTGGATATAGTCGCTCACCGTGGATACTGGAACTGCGAGCAGGGAGGCTATGCCCAGAACAGCGTCGCCTCGCTGAAAGCAGCGCAGGACGCCGGCTTCTGGGGCAGCGAATTCGACGTCCAGCTGACCAAGGACGGCATCGTGGTCTCCAATCACGACAAGGAGTACGGTCCCGAGAAGATGATTATCGCCGACTACACCTACGACGAACTGGCGAGATATCCTCTTCCCAACGGCGAGAAACTCCCCACTCTCGACGATTATTTGATTCAAGGCGCAAAGTCATCGAAAACAGTTCTGGTGCTCGAATTCAAAAAGCAGCGCACGGACGAAGCGACCATTATGCTGGTGGACAAGTCTATGGAGATCCTCAAGCGCCACGGCCTTTACGACCCTCAGCGCGTAGTTTTCATCAGCTTCAGCAAAGTCGCCTGCGAGAGGGTTATCAGCAAGCATCCCCAGTTCGAGGTCCAGTACCTTATGGGCGATATGTCTAGCGGTAAGCTTAAGAAGAAGGGCTACACCGGCGCGGATTACAACGCTACTTTCTACACCGCCGAGCCGGTTCTCATCAAGAACCTCCACAAAAAGGGCCTGAAGGCTAATGTCTGGACTGTGGACGACCCCAAGAAGATGCGTAAGCTGAACGCCCACGGCATAGATCAGATCACCACCAACAACCCTATGGGCGCCCGCGAAGTCGTCGGCTCCCGCGAACACAGGAAATAGCGGCTATCGCCAGCGCGAGAAGTCATCTCGCCAAACAGCGCCACGGGTACCCCTCACCACAGATACTTGTGGAGCATTATTAGTCATTATTATGGTGGCGCTTGTGCCGATTTCGGGCCTAGCGCCACACTTTTTGTCCTCAGAATGGCCTGTGAGGCACTTTCCCGTGGCGCTGTTTGGCGGGAATCGCGAGGGGAGAAAAAGATGCCCGATCGGGTCGGGCATTACGGGAGGGGCTAACGGTGGGCGCTGGGGCTTACGGGAGGTTAGCGTTTGGGGCTGGCGGTGAGGGAGAGCCAGCGGCTGATACATAACACCCGGGCGCGGAGGGATTCGTAGTCGAGGGTCTCGGGGGTGTCGGTGACTTTGTTAGTGTTCAGAGTGATGCCGGAGGTGAAGACTATGGAGGGAATTCCGGCTTTCATAAAGACCGTCTGGTCGCCGATCTTGTTGTAGAAGAGGTTCGTGAAGTTTTCGCTTTTGTAGTAGTCGAAGTAGATGTCCACCTGGCCGATGGCGGCGCATTTCCTGAGGGAGGAAGACCAGGGCTTGCCGCCGAGGGCCATTAGGGAGCGGGGGTTGCGCTGGCTGACGGGGGCGAGGGTGCTGCCGAGGATGTCCAGGGATATCATCATACGGACGGAATGGCCCGAGGCGCGCAATTCGGAGAGCATATGGCGTGCACCGGAATAGTCGCGGCTGCGAGCGTCGAATGCGACGAAGATTAGTCCGTCGCGGCAGTCGCGACGGACCGCGTTCGCCACGGCGATCAGGGCCGCGACTCCGGACGCGTTGGAGTCCGCGCCGGGATAGACCTTGCCGCCTATCACTCCGAGACCGTCGTAATACGCCCCGACCAGTATCCACTTCCCAGAATTCCCGGGGAGATAACCGACTACGTTCCTTCCCTTTTCTGAACCGACCTTGAATTCGTGGTACCAGTTCTCCTCATAAGGCATCAGACCGGCATCCTCGAACATATCGCGTATCCACTCGCTTGCATATCTGGCGCCGTCAGTTCCAGTGCCGCGGCCCGCAAAAATGGGGTCGCACAAAATCTCCACGCTCTCCCGCAAAGCTCCAGCAGAAAGTTTGGAGGAAGGTCCTTCCGGCATCACATCGAAGGGGGAAACTTCCTCAAAAACTCGTGAAGTGTCCTTCCGCGAAGTACTGTCTGGGAGGGTAGTAAGAAAACCGTCAAGTGGATAATCGTTAAGGTGCTCGTCGGGGGAAGAAACCGGGATGGGCACGGTAATGGGCTCGGGGGAAAGATTCCCGGTCGGGTCGGGAATGACCGTGGAGCACCCAGAGCCGGGAATGACGCCTGCGTGCCCGGAAAGAGGGACGGCGGTTATGAGAATAACCGCGAGAAAAAATATTTTCGCCTGTTCCATCAATTTGGGCACGAATAATGTTATATTTGTTGGATAGCAAAAATAAACAAAATTTGTGACTCCAACTGGCAAACACATAAGAAAAGCGGCGTCGGCGATTATGCACTCGGCGGGACGACTCGCGGTCCTGCTGGCCGTGGTGCTGTTTGCCACACCTGCCAAAGCCCAGTGGAACACGGAAGTCCTCGAACTCCGCGGCCGCATAGCCCTTCAGGATGGGAAGTACGCGCAAGCAATCGAGCAATTCAACATTCTCGCGCATCTGGACACGACGGCTTATTGGACTTATTTCTACCGCGGCATCGCGAAATACAATCTCGGAGACATACGCGGCGCCCGAAAAGACTTCGACCGGTCGGTCCGCATCAATCCCCTGTTCACCAACGGATATCACTACCGAGCCATCACCAAGAGCAATGCCGGCGAGTACGATGAAGCCCTCGAAGATCTCCAGAAAGCGATCGATCTTCGTCCCGGCTTCACCGGCCTCTACTTCAGCCGCGGAGTCACCTACTTCCTGGCGCAGAGATTCGACAACGCCGTCGCGGACTTCGACAAATACATACGCCAGAACACGAGCGACCCGTCGGCTTACCTCAACCGCGGCGCCAGCTACCTCTTTCTCGGCGACACCCTCAAAGCCCTGGCCGATTACAACAAAGCCATCAGACTGGACCGCTACGAGCCCGAAGGTTACATAAGAAGGGCCAGATTGTACGCCGCCCAGGAGAACTACGAAGACGCCATCCAGGATATGAACCAGGCCATCACCCTCGACGACGACAACACCCTTGCCTACTTCAACAGAGCCATAATGCTCTACGAAACCAAGGACTTCATAGGTGCGATGGCGGACCTCAACACCGTTCTCAGCTACGAGCCCGGCAACGCCCTTACCCTCTACAACCGCAGCCTCATACGTATGCAGGTCGGCGATTTCGAGGGGGCTCTGGACGATATGGACAGGGTCATAAACATCAACCCGCGCAACGTCCTCGCCTACTTCAACCGCGCCGCTTGTTTCATCGAGCTCGGACGCTGGAAGAGCGCACTCGCCGACTACGACCGCGCGATCGAGCTCTACCCCGACTTCGCGAAAGCATACCAGAACCGCTCTTACGTGGAGAATCAGCTGGGAATGAAGAAAAAGTCCAAGGCCGACTACGAGACCGCGCAGAAGAAGATAGCCGAATACCGCAGCGGCAAGCAGACCGGCGAATTCGCCGACACGTCCAAGCGCTTCAGCGCCCTCATCGCGCTCGACGCCGACTTCGCGAAAAAGGACTTCAACGACGAACTGCTTCAGCACCGGGACATAGACATAAGGCTGCGGCCTATGTACCGCTTCACCGTGGCCGACAAGCACCACGACGGCGAGGTGGCCTTCTCCAACCGCTACGAAAACGCGGACGTGGACGCATTCGCGCGGCAGCAGCTTGTTCCGATCGCAGCTGAGCCCGGCTATGGCGACGCCAAGCTGAAAACCAGCCTCGCAGGCTATGACCCCGCCCGCAAGGACGTCACCTTCGCCCGCGCGCTCAAGAACGTTAAAGACAAGCAGTACAACGCCGCACTTGCGGACTACAACCAGCTGATAGACGGCAGCGAAGGCGCCGAAAGGGCCTTCTACCTGGTGAACCGCGCCGTGCTCAGGGCGGAGATGATAGACTTCATCGCCAGCATCAGCAGCAGCGTGCAGACCCTCACTATGGACAATGAAGGCGCCACCAAAACCCGTGTGAGCGACCGCGCCGAACGCACCTACGATTACACGGAAGCTCTCGTGGATATGCAGGACGCGGCCGAGCTCGTCCCCAATGTGGCCTACATAGACTTCAACCTAGGAAACCTCCATTGCCTGCAGTCATCTCCCGTGCAGGCCATATCATACTACGACAAAGCGATAGAAGAATACCCGGCGATGGGCGATGCTTATTACAACCGTGGACTTGTGCTTATCTTCTTGAAAGACAAGGAGAAAGGTTGCATCGACCTCTCGAGGGCGGGAGAACTCGGAGTGAAAGACGCGTACAGCGTGATCGGCAAATACTGCAAGGAAGATGACTGACATCAGGTTTAAAAGTTTCTCTTCCGGAAGTTGCGGGAATTGCTACTATCTGGGAGTCGCGCAGGACGGCAAGGCTGTGGCAGGCGTCCTGATCGACGCCGGCGTCAGCATTCGCCGCCTGAAGCGCGAACTCCAGGCCGAAGGCCTCACCCTGGACGACTTCTCAGCGATTCTGGTTACCCACGACCATATGGACCACATCCGCTCGCTCGGCTCGTACGCGAAGCATCTCCAGCGCCCTATATGGGCGAGCGAGACGCTTCACAAAGCCCTCGCGAGCCACGTAATGACGCACGAGTACGTGCCCGACTGCAAGCGCGTGCTGCGCAAGGGCGAGTGGAACGAGGTAGTCCCCGGTTACATTAGCGTACGCTATTTCGTGGTCCCGCACGATGCGACGGAGACCGTGGGCTTCGCCATCAAGCTGCCCGGTCACAAGTATGTCCATATCACCGACTGCGGCCGTATGACCGACGAAGCGCTCGAACTGTGCAGCAAAGCCGACACCGTGGTGCTCGAATCGAACTACGACATAGAGATGCTGAAGAACGGGCCATACCCGCCCGACCTCCAGCGCCGCATCCGCAGCGGCAGCGGACATCTCAGCAACGACGACTGCGCGGAAGCGATCAAAGCTATCGCCCACAAAGGCTTGAGGAACCTCTTCCTCTGCCATCTGAGCGAAAACAACAACACCCCGGAGTTGGCCTACGAATCCGCTCGCAAGGCAGTCAAACTCTGCGAGAACAAACCTGTCCGGCTGGAGGCCCTCCCCCGCCAGACTCCCACCAAACTGATTATCTTATAGGATGAAAGAATTCTGGAAAGTCATAAAGCGCTACGTCCGCCCCTACACCGGATATCTCAGCGGTTCTGTGCTGCTGAATATCCTTTCGGCGGTGTTCAACGTGTTCTCATTCTCCCTGCTGATTCCGATACTGAAGATACTCTTCGACACATCCGGAAAGGTCTACGAATTGATGCCCTGGTCTGAAATTCACGACTTCGCCGGCTTCACGAACAATATCTATTATTATGTGGGCAGTTGGATAGGCACCTACGGCACAAGCAAGGTTCTGCTGGTCCTTTGCTTTGCCTTCTGCGCCATCACGCTCATAAAGACCAGCTGCTACTTCGGCTCGTCGGCCGTGATGATCCCCATCAGGACGGGCATCGTCAAGGATATGCGTATGCAGATCTACCGCAAGATCCTTTCCTTGCCGATAGGATTCTTCTCGCAGGAGAGAAAGGGCGACATCATAGCGCGTATGAGCGGCGATGTGCAGGAGGTCGAGACCTCGATCACGAGCACCTTGGATATGCTGATCAAGAACCCGATTCTGATCATAATCTACCTCGCCGTGCTCTTCACGATGTCCTGGAAATTGACGGTCTTCACGCTCCTGTTCGCGCCCATTATGCTCCTGATTATGAGCGCCATAGGCCGTAAGCTGAAGGCCCGTTCGCTCGAGGCCCAGCGCTTCTGGTCCGACACTATGTCGCAGGTTGAAGAGACCCTCGGCGGCCTGCGCATCATCAAGGCCTTCCTCGCAGAAGGCAAGATGACCGACCGTTTCAACTCCGTCACCGGCGGGATGAAGCGCAAGAGCACTCGCGTGGGCGTTCGTCAGGCGAGCGCGCACCCCGTCAGCGAGTTCCTCGGAAGCGTGCTTATCGCCATAGTCCTATGGTTCGGCGGCACCCTCATCCTAGGCGACCATTCGAGCATCGACGCCCCCGCCTTCATCTCCTATATGACCATCCTCTACAGCATCATACAGCCGGTCAAGGACCTCTCCAAGGCGGCCTACGCCATACCGAAGGGTCTCGCGTCTATGGAGCGCATCGACAAGATCCTGAACGCCGAAAGCCCAATCAAGGAGCCCGCGAACCCCAAGCCGCTCACCGCCTTCGAGAAGGGCATATCCTTCGACCACGTCAACTTCTCCTACGACGGCAAGCGCCCCATCCTCACTGACATCAACCTCGAGATCGGCAAGGGCAAGACTATCGCCATAGTTGGCGCGTCCGGCGCTGGCAAATCCACGCTCGTGGACCTTATTCCCCGCTTCTGGGATGTCACAGCCGGCGCGATCCGCATCGACGGCACGGACATACGCGAGTTCAGCACACACGACCTCCGCGCGCTGATGGGCAACGTGAACCAGGAACCGATTCTCTTCAACGACACCATCTTCAATAATATCGCCTTCGGAGTGGAAGGCGCTACCCGCGAGCAGGTCGAAGCAGCGGCCAGAATCGCCAACGCCCACGACTTCATTATGGAGAAGCCGGGCGGCTACGACGAGAACATAGGCGACCGCGGTGCCAAGCTCTCCGGCGGACAGCGCCAGCGCATCAGCATCGCCCGCGCAATCCTGAAGAACCCGCCGATCCTGATTTTGGACGAGGCCACGGCGTCGCTGGACACCGAATCCGAGAAGATAGTGCAGCAAGCGCTCGACCGCCTGATGAGCAACCGCACCACCATCGCCATCGCGCACCGTCTGAGCACCGTGAAGAACGCTGACGAGATTATCGTGATGGACGAGGGACGCATAGTTGAACGCGGAAAGCACGAAGAACTGATCGCCCTCGGCGGCATTTACTCCAAACTCCACGACATGCAAGCCCTGTGATGCTGAGAAAACACCTGTTCTGGAGGATACTCCTCGTCATTTATCTGGCAGCGGTGGCATACATCTGCTTCGCGAGCCAGGGAGGACTGCCGACCATCGAGAACTGGCCTTTCAAGATTCCCGCGGACAAGTGCGTACACTTTGTGATGTTTTTGCCCTGGCCTGTGCTCGCATGCCTTTCGGTATTGCCAATTGGCGCAGGGCGCACACGCAAAGCAGTCATCACCCTCCTGATAATAACGCTGCTCGGCTGCGGCCTTGCGGGCGCAACCGAGTACATTCAGGGCCTTCTGCCCTATCGTTCGAGGGATGTCTACGACTTTATTGCCGACTGTCTGGGTCTGCTGGCAGGGGCTCTTCTGTTTGCGGCTTCTTATCCTTTTTTGCAAAGATCAGGAACTCGTTGATTGCGAAGTTCAAGAATCCCGAGAAGCAGAGCGCAATAAGATTACAAATGAATGCCGGCCACTTGAATGCAAGGGCTATCGCATTCAGCAGCACCATCTTCAGCACGAATGCCGAGATGCAGGAAAGGTTGTATTTCCAGAGATGGCCGAAGAACGCGCCTTTTGTGCGGTGGGCTATCCTATCCCTCCACACATAGAAGAATGCGGTGAAATAATTGACCAGAACGGCGCATTCGAAGGAAATCATCGGGGAAATAACGTATTTCTCCACATGATTGCCATTCAGCAGATATGTCGAGAGCACCCACAGCACCAGCGTGTCCGCGGCCGTACCCAGGAGGGTGGTCACAGTGTATTTTGCCATCTGCTTGAAAAGGTGCCTCTTTGCCATCAGTCTTGTTTGCGCTTGGGAAGAGGATCCAGTTTCGCGAATTCAATGCCGTCCTTGATCAGAGTCACCAGATAGATGACGGTCAGGATAACGAATACCCCGGCGATGAAATAGTCGAACATGCCCCACACTACCGGCTTTCCGAGGAAGGTGGTAATCTTCGCATAGTTGTGGACAGACGGGAAGAACTGATATATCATCGTCAGGAGAATCACTATCAGGCGGAACTCCGTAGGACCCATCTTGCCGAACGTCAACTGATGCTTGCCTTTGAGATCGATATTGATGTAGGTGTAGATGCTCAGAAGCAAGTAGACCGCCAGCACGAGCATCGCCAGCGAGAAGTGCACCATGTTCGAGAGGCCTGCGCCCACGCACACTATCGTGAGGGTGATGCCATCCACATTATGGTCCAGATAGAAGCCATACACGGGGCGCTGCTGCTTGCGGACTCGCGCGAGAGTTCCGTCCAGGCTGTCGCCGAACCAGTTCATCACGATACCGAGATATGTGAGCCAGAGCCAGCCGAGACTATAATTCGAAAGGGCGTAGCCGAAGGCCGCTATAACTGCGCCGAGAAGACCAACCCATGTGAGCATATCAGACGTCACCCATTCGGGCATTCTGCTCGCCATCGCCACCAGGGCTTTCTTTTCTATTCCGTTGAGTACTGAGGTTTGAACGCGCTCAGACTGCCTGATTCCTTCCATTGTTTATGTTTTAAGTACAGTCCGCAAATTTACCCCTTTTCGGGGAGTTTTCCAAACCCTCAACGGGCACGCTTCTGCTGGCGAACGGCGCGGTGCGCGCATTTCTGCGCTATGCGCAGTTGCTTTGCATCCAGAGACTCGGGGCAATACTTGTTCCCCACCACGGATTTTCCGAACAAAGTTTCGAACCAGGTGGCGGCCGCTATGTAACGTCCCGCCTTGCGATCGAGGTGGAAGCCGTCACGGGTCAGATCGTCGCCGAAGGCGTCGAGGGCCGTGCCGCGGGCGATTTGGATCGCTCGTCCGGACGGGACCACGGTCGTAATCCCGACCGCCTTGACCGCTTCGCCGGAGGCGGAAAGAATCGCTCCGAACATCTTCTGCTGATCGCGGTCGTACCACGGGAAATGGTTGTGGTTCGATGTGCGCGAGTACGCCCAGGTCTGGTGGAAGATGATCCTGGCCTGCGGTGCGTTCGCCCGCACCCACTCGCACAGCTCGCCCAGGCGGGCATAACTCTCGGGCAGGCCGCTATAGCCGCTCGCCTGCTGCACCGAAACGATATCCCACGCCTCGTCCTTTATCGCATCGCTCAGTTTGTAGTTCCACTCCTCGCTCATCTGGCCGTCCTTGATCTTGCGGTAACGGTAGGCCGGCTTGTCGCCCTCGATGCACTCGAGATGCTTGTCGATGGTGCAGCCGCCTATGTACATATTGCCGATTACGAGAGACTTCCCCGCCGCTGCCGCGATTTCATAGAGATTCTGCTCCACCGCGTCTTCGGAGAAACTGTTGCCTATGGCAAGAACTTTGAGGGGATTCTGTGCGAGTGCGCTGAATTGGGATAAAACCAGCGCCGCGATAAATAATATTCGTTTCATATCATAAAGATAGGTATATTTGTGAAAATCTTCGAATTATGAGAAAACTTATACTGTCTTTCGCCCTGCTTTTCAGCGCCGTCGCATCGCTGAGCGCCCAGCAGGTATGTTTCTGGACCAATGAATACAAGACTCTGCCTATCCGCATCTATGTGGACGAGCAGTATGTCGGCGAGCTCACCGCATCTTTCGACAAAGTGCCGGAATTCGGCGAAGAGGGCACGCTGTGCGTGGACTTGACGCCGGAGAGGCACGAAGTAGCCGCCGTGAATGCATATGGCTACGAATACGACGGCTGGCCGGGAGTGCTCAGGCCGCAGGAGGGAAAGGTCAGCTTCGTGAAACTGCGCAGGGACAACTTCCCGCGCTACACCGACCTCGAATACATCATCTGGGATCCGTACTGGTATGCGCTTGACTATGGCCCTTACTACCACCATCATCATCCGCGCACCGTCCCCAGCCACCACGATAGCAGCTCGGACGACCCTGACGATGGCGAGCTCGACGAATCCTTTGCCGCCGCACTGGTTGTCACGGCCGCAAGCCTCTTCATTACCGGAATGGTGGGTGCCATCACCAACTGGAACTACCCCGACACCCGTTTCCCTTATTTCGCCACAGGCGCCAAGGTCGAATACCTCCCCGGTATCAACGCAATTCGCAACGTCGCAAAGGTCAAGGGCCGTATCGGCAATTTCGGCGGAATGAGTTTCATCGCCGAGGGCGGCGAGGCCTACTACTTCGACGAACATCTCTGGGAGCCGGCATTCGCGGCCGGATTCGGATGGGCCTATGGCGCATTTGAGGTGGACTTCCGCTACCTGCTTCCTTACCTGTCCACACACAACCTGTTCGCGCTTGATTTATCTTACGACTGGTTCCTCAGCGAGCACTTCGCGCTCGACTTCAACCTCGGTCTCGGCCTCAGCGGCACCAGGACTGCCTCCGGTATCTACTGGAACCGCTGGAACGGAGTGGAGGTACCCTTCGGAGTGGGTGTGCAGTTTGTTTTCTAAATTCTTTAAAAAA
Organism: Bacteroidales bacterium; assembly: GCA_017615435.1. The sequence continues at coordinate 26,595 of JAGAAF010000026.1, read as the reverse complement.
GATTTGGAAAATTCAAACAGATAAGATACCTTTGCAATCCCATTTAGGGCGGAGGACTCGTTAGCTCAGTTGGTAGAGCACAACACTTTTAATGTTGGGGTCTCGGGTTCGAGCCCCGAACGGGTCACAAAAATTGAAAGTATGCACCCTTAGCTCAGCTGGTAGAGCAATTGACTCTTAATCAATGGGTCCAGGGTTCGAGCCCCTGAGGGTGTACAGAAAGAGGATGACCGAAAGGCCATCCTCTTTTTTTTAGTTCAGTTTCTTTCCCGTGACCTTCTCTATGGCCTCGAAGGAGCCGAGGTCGGACCAGGACCAGGAGGAGGGGGCCATATAGACAAGCGGCGAGCGCTCCATCACGGCGTAGTCGATGGAGATCTTCTCGCATTTTGGAAAAATATCTGTAAGGGCCGTGGCCTCGCCAGGCCCGTACAGCGCAGGGCTTAGTTCGTCCATAAGCGCCGCGATTGCGGGAACGTACTCACGAAGCTGCGCGACCATAGTCTGCACGCCGTAGACGAAAATGCCCGCATTCCAGAAGTATCCGCCCTCGGCGAGATACTGCTCAGCGACTTCGCGTGAAGGTTTTTCCTTGAACTCGGAAACCTTGGTTATGGAAGAAGCCCGATCGGCGTCGGGCTTGACGTGGATGTATCCGTACTCGGTGCACGGGTTATCGGGCGTGATGCCGATAGTCACGATCGACTTTGCACTGCCGAGGAATGCCAGCGCATCATTCACCGTCTTTGCAAACGCCTTGATGTCAGGAACATACGCGTCCGAAGGAGCGACGACGACGCGGGCGTCCGGGTAGCGCTGCGCGATCTTCCAGGACACGTACGCGATGCACGGCGCGGTGTTGCGCGCCACCGGTTCAAGCAGGATCTGCTCATCCGGAATCGCCGGGAGCTGTTCGCGGATGTACTTGTGGTATGCAGCGGAAGTCACAACCCAGAAGTGGGCCGACGGATCAACCGCCAGGAACCTCTCATACGTCAACTGAATCAAGGTCTTCCCCACTCCCAGCAAATCCAGAAACTGTTTGGGTTTCTCAGGTGTGCTTATCGGATACAGGCGCGATCCCACGCCGCCTGCCATAATAACTATGTGCGTATTACTCATCAGGATACATTGTTGCGAAACCGTCGCGGAAAGCCTGGAGCGTTTCCGTGAGGTCTGATGTAAGTTCGAAATAGTTGCTTGTCTTGTTGCCGGAATAGTCGTTGGCACTGAACCAGACTGCACCCTTGATGGACTGGAGGTACAGGTACGACGAGCGGCTGTTGAAGTCCGCGAACATAGCGCGCACCCAGGCTGCCTGCTCGGCGGCGTTGCGCTTTTCAACGCCCGACGCCGCGCCGCCGGCGCCGCAGCCGAACTCGCTGATCACCCAAGGCAGAGCCCCGAAGGTAGCGTTGTTCTTGCTGTAGAGCTTCATATAGTGATCCCTGAACGAAGTCAGAGGCAAACTGTTGCCCATTTCATAGGCAGTAAGCCCAAGTACCTGCACATAATCGTTTCCGGGATAGTAAGCGAGGTCTTCACCCCAGTTGCTGTAGGGGCACGACACCGCTACTGGGTTGAAAATCCAGATGCAGTTGTCCACACCTTCTTCCTCGAAGATATTATACAGATACTTCCAGGTGGCCACGAAAAGCTCCGGATCGCACAGGGTCATCATTCCGCAGTAGCTCGTCCAGTCCGAATTCATCTCGTTGTTAAGGCGGAACAGGATGGGATGCCCGTAGGCCTTGATCTTCACGGCGAGGTCGTGCAGCAGCTCATCATACTTCCCGCGAAGGATGTCGAACATAGGCGTGTTGCAATACGCGGTGTTCGAAGAATTGACGTTGTTGTTGTTTGTCGTGAACTGGTAAGAGAACTGCAGCACGGGCTTTCCGTTGAAACCGTTGCCGCCCGCGAATTCATTCGCCATCTCCGTGGGGAAATAATGCGGCGAAGTGTACCACGCAAGATGCGAGTAGGTCGGCATTATTTCGTAGGGGTGCCCGAATGCAGTCTCAAGGCGCGCCTTTTCGGCCACTATCCTGGCGTGGTTGGTCTCATACGAATCGGAGGTGGACTGGACCATAGACGCGGAGAACACACCGAAATCCAGCGTCTGCTGGGTCAACAGTTTCTGGTAGTAGGCCTTGGTCTCGTCGTTCCAATGCGGATTCGGACGCGGCTCCTGCGGAGGCAGGAAGATCTTCGAACGGCCGTAGTTCGTTATTACCCTGAACGACTTGAGTATCTTCGCGAACTTGAGCACATCTGCCTGGGACGAGCATTTGTAGAGCAGGAAACCGAACTTAGACCACTGGCCCAGCGGCCTTACAAGGGCTATCTTGTAGAAAGGCACATCCAGTCCCAGGGCATTGATAGAATATACGTTCACGCTGTAGCCCTCGATTATGGTCTCATCGTCCATAACCGTGTTCGTGATGTATTTCATATCGTTCTGGCTGATGTAGTTCTGGTTCGCGATATAGCGGTCCAGCCACTCGCCGGTGTACACTCCGTAGTAATGCTCGTCGGGAGTGTAGGGTTTAACCTGCTCCAGGGTCACCCTCAGGCTGAAACGGTCTGAAGTGAACTTCTGGGCATATTTAGCCAGGGTATAATCAGGTTTCGGATCAAGATCAAGCGGAATCGACACCGCATAACCGTCGCTTTCGCTGATGAACCTCAAATAATCCTGCGTGTAGAACTCATAACGCAGATCCACCGACGAAGTCCTCCACGAATTCTTGTAGGTGGGCTTATACTGGTTGTCCACCAGCCAGCGCGCCGCAAAAATCTTGCTTTCGTCGCCTACCGTCTCCGGATCGGCAAAACCGTCCTTGAACATATGGGCAATAGCGGCCGTGTCCGTTATATAGGTCTCATCCAGCTCGAAGGGATAGACTGGTGTGGGAAGTGTGTCCACGTCCGGCTTCGGATCCGGAGTCGGCTGGGGCTTCACCTGCGGCTGGCAGGCCGCAAGCGTCAGGGCTAATACTATGATCCAGCGAAACTTACGCATTCTTTTCGTGTTCTTCGATCAGCGTTTCAGTAAACTTGCGCGAACGTTCGTAACCGTCGCGGGGCGCGCCCCACATCGACGCGAAGATTATGGCACCCACCACGCCGAAGGCGATGAAGGTCACGAACACCCAGTGCCAGCCGTAGAGGTCCGCGATCTTGCCGACGAGGATGGCAGACAGCGCAGAACCAGCATAGCCGAAGATGCCGGCGAGGCCGTTCGCAGTTGCGGAAGCCTCCTTAGTGGCCTGGTTGGCCGAACCGATGCCGATCAGCGCCTGCGGACCGTAGATGCAGAAGCCGCTGAGCACCAACATTACTATCGACAGCACCATAGGCATATCTACGAGGGCGAACAATGCCAAGAAAAGCACTGCGCCCACCATCGAGAACAGGCACATACGATGTGACTTCCCCTTGAAGATGTGGTCGGACGCCCAACCGGCGAAGATGGTTCCGACTATTGCCAACAACTCAAACAGAGCCACCGACAAAGCTGCGCTCTGAATGTTCATTCCCCTGTCCTCTGTCAGGAACTTCGGACCCCAATCCAGCACGCCCATACGTAGGACGTATACGAAGATGTTTGCTATCGACAGCATCCAGACCCATTTGTTGCGGAACACCATATGCGCGAGGAACTTCTTATGCGCGCCGGGGATCTTTTCGGTCTTTTCCTTGCCCGTCTCCGTACCCTTGATTTCAGGCAGGCCCACGCTCTGCGGCGTGTCCTTAAGCGCAAGCAGGCAGAGGATGGCTGCGCCCACGGCTACGATTGCCGGGATGATGAAGCACATACGCCAGGCGCCGTAGTGACCGGCATAGCTCATTATTCGAGCTGTCTGATCCGCTACCGCCAGCTGATCCCAGCCCTTGATGCTTCCTGCGAGGTTGGAGGCGATGCGCTCGACTATCTCGGGACTTCCGCTCATATCCGAGCCGAGTCCGGTCATTATCATACCGCAGATAATCACCGCGAGGAAACTGCCGATGGAGTGCGATGTGTTCCAGATGCTCATCTTGGTGCTGAGCTCGCCGGGAGCGATCCACTGCGGGAGCATACGCGCACACGGCGGGTAGCCGAAGCCCTGGAAATACTGGTTCAGCACTATCGTAACTCCCATAACCAGAATCAGCATATTAATGAACTGCGGGCCTTCGTGGACGCCCGTGATGGCATAGCTGAGGTCCACGCCGAAGCCGAAACAGAAGTTCGCAGCGGCGCAGAGCAGCAGGCCGATCGCCATAAACACTTTCGTGCTCACCTTCTCCACTATGAAGCCGTTGATGAAGCGGCTGAGGCCGTAGATCAGCGAGCCTATGGCGATGATTATACCGAAGCTGGTGTTGCTGATACCGTATTCGGCCGTGAGGCCCGGCATAGCGATGGAAAAGTTCTTGCGTACGAAATAGAAGATCGAGTAGACGACCATCGACACGATGATAGTCCACCACTGCCAGAACTTGAAGGATTTATTGGTCTGCATTCAGTTTTTGTGTTTTATCAAAATCAATGGCCTGCGCGAGTATGCCGACGGGATTGCTCACGGGCAGCTTTGTGAAGGCCTCGATCTGCCATTTGCAGGTCTCGCAATCGGTGATGACGGCCTCCGGTTCGGCATTGCGGATATCATCGAAGAGCGGTTGGCCGATCTCTTTCGACCATTCGTAGTTCTCCTTCTTGAAGCCGAAGGTGCCGGAGATGCCGCAGCAATGCTGGTCGAGCACCTCGAGTTCCAGGCCGGGGATCATCTTTAACAGGCGAATCGAATATTGCTGCCAGCCCATCTTCTGCATATGGCAGGGGGTGTGGTAGGCGGCCTTCAGTTTGAAATCCGGCTGGAACGCAAGCTTTATCTCGCCCGCTTCGACCTTGTCGTAGAGCCATTTCACTGCGAGCAGGATATTGTCGCGGACGTCCCCGTTCGGAATGCCCAGGACGTGGTCATACTCGTCGCGCATCGTGAAAGTGCAGGTGCTGGAAGTCGTCAGAACCTCCGTGCCCGCCTTGCGTATGGATTCGAGGTTCACGCTCGCCTGCTTGCGGGCCTGGTCGCCGAAACCGTTGGCGATAAGCGCCACACCGCAGCATTTCTCCTTCTCGAGCAGTTTCACACCATAGCCGCAGGCGTTCATCAGGTGCACGAAGTCCTTGCCGAGCTGCGGGTAGTTGTAGTTCACGTAGCAGCCGTGGAAATAATGGACCTTGCGCGGGAAGACGTCCTGGAATGCAGCTGCGTGGTGCTTGTACCAGGTCGTGAACTTCTGTGTGCTGTAATTGGGGAAAGTGCGTTTTTCGCTGATGCCGAGGACTCCGTCCATAACAGACTTCGTGATGCCGAGGCCGAGTACGGGATTCGCGAGACCGGCCAGCGGCACGGTCATCGTGCCAACGAGGTCCGTGCTGGCGAGCATACGGTCGCGCAGCGGGTGCGAGGGCTTGCCATACTTGAGCCTGTTCACGGCGATAATGTCCGCCACCTTCACGCCCGAGGGGCATACCACTTCGCAGCGCTTGCAGTTAAGGCAGAACTTGAGGGCATAGTCGAAGAACTCGGGGTCCTTCAGGCGATAACGCTCGCCGTCGGGGCCTGCCTGCTTCGGGCCGGGATAGTAGGGATTCACGGCGTGCATAGGGCACACGTCCGTACAGAGATTGCACTTCAGGCACATCTCCAGGTTAGCCGCGCTGATATTCGTTTCCTGCATATCCCCTACTGTTTAGATATTATCTCCCCGTCGGCAAACAGGTTGTCCACGGGTCTACCGTCTTTGAGCACGTGCCCAAGCACGTCAGTCTTCACGCCGAACTTCTCGAACGGCTGGGGCGCGAAGAAATCCTCGTCGCACCATTTTTCCGGATCCGGTTCGAATTCCACGTCCGCACCGAATACCGGCTCCCAGACTTTGTCCATATCCGAGCGCAGTCCGCCCGACACGAAACGCCCGGAGGCGAGGTAGTACCTCTCCGCCTCGAGCGGCGTATTTCCCAGGTTCTCCGTGAACAGCCGGGCCACGGAACCGTCTTCGTTCCATTCGACCGTCTTCACGGCATCCGAGCAGAGAAGAGTGCCGCCGGCCTTGGCGAACTTCGCCCTGTTTTCAGGCGAGACACCCACCAGACCGCCACGTGCGATCAGGCACACCGACTTCTGTTCATTGAGCCATCTGATGCCCAGCTCTGCGTCTTTGGGGTCGCCACCTATGATAATAACGTCGAATTTCATAGGGCAGCCTCCTTATACAGATTTCTCATATGTTCGGCCTCGCGCATCTGGTCGCCCCAGCACACGGGCTTGATTCCTTTCCAACGCTCGCGGAGGAAGTCTTTCGCCAACTGCCGGGCCTTTTCAGGTGTTCCCAGCTCTTCGGCCAGTACCTTCGCGGCCCTCAGCACACAGAACGAACTCTGGCAGGTGCCCATACCCACACGGGTTCTGCGGCGCAGGTCATCCAGAGTTTTCACTCCGAGTTCATTCACGGCATAGGCTATCTCAGCACGGGTTACGTGCTCGCATTCGCAAATCTCTTCCGCGTCCTTGAATTCCATCTTGAGGACTTCCCCGCCGTGGCGGTTGAAAGCCGCTTTCTGGCCGACAGTCCAGGTCTTATGCGAGAGTTTCTGCGCCTGAGGCTCAGAACCGGGAAGAGGTTTGACTGCAGTCTCGCAAGGCTTTTCAAGGCCGAGTTTCTGGCAGATGAGATCCGTCGTCTGCTCAGCCATAAGCCTGTAAGTCGTCAGTTTCCCGCCGGTTATGGAGATAAATCCCCTGATGCCGTCGCGTTTTGCGTGGTCCAGGAGAACTATGCCGCGGCTTACGTTGCGTCCGGAGGGGTCGCTGTCGTCAGCGACAAGAGGCCGGACGCCCGCGTACGCGCGGATTATGCGGGTGGTCGCGAGAGAAGGCACGAGTTTGCAACCCTCGGTCAGAAGAATCTCCACTTCCCTGCGGGTCACCTTCATATCGTCGCACTCTTCGAACGGAACTTTGTCTGATGTGGTGCCGATTACGCTCACCACGTCTCCCGGGACCAGAATATCCGCATTCGCCGGCTTGCGGCAGCGGTTGATTACCATCTTCGCGGCGCGGTGGCCGAAGACCAGCAGCGCGCCCTTAGAGGGGAGCATACCGATGTGCGCGCCCGCAAGTTCCGCGATATGCGCGCCCCAGATGCCTGCCGCGTTGACCGTATAATGAGCTCTGATATTTTTGATTTCACCGGTATGGACGTTCCTGATGCGGACGCCCGTAATGGTAACCATTTCCTTCAGGAATTCCACCACTTCCCAGCCGGTGAGGATGTCGGCGCCGTGAAGGCGGGCGTCCAGGACATTGGCCGCCACGAGCCTGAAAGGATCGACCGACGCGTCGGGCACCTTCACGGCGCCGATAATCTCGGGGTTGATCTCCGGCTCGAGTTTGAGCGCGAGTTTCGGATCTATCGCCTCCGCCTTGATTCCCGCGGCCTTACAGCACTCCACGAACTTCGCCTGATATGCCAGGTCGTCTTCCGGAAGAGTTATGAACAAGCCCTCGGTCTCTTCCACGCAGGAAGCGGCGATACGTCTGAGTATGAGATTTTCGCCTATGCATTCCGCGGCGGACTCGCGGTCGTTAACGGCATAACGCGCACCGCTGTGAAGAAGGCCGTGGTTGCGGCCCGAAGCTCCGTCCGCGATGTCGGCGCGCTCGACGAGAAGCGTGCGCAGCCCTCGCAGCGCACAGTCGCGCGCCGTCCCGGCTCCTGTCGCTCCCCCGCCTATGATTATCACATCGTATTCCGTTCTCATAGCACACAAATATAACAATTCGCCCGCGATATTCCTACTCAATATGAATCCTCGCTTTATGGGCACCACCCTCCGGCGGACGTGTCCACCCCCGGACACGGGCAGGGGGTAGGCGTCCGTTGATAGCGAGTTCCGCGGAGCGGGACGAAGATAGCAATGGAAGGGGCCGGAAGGAGCGAAGCGACTGGAGTTCCGCCGGAGGGTGATGTCCTAAAGCGTAAGATCGGATAATTTCGCGGTCAGGTCGGGCCACTTGTCGGCGTAGACGACGGGACGGTGGTCGGGGCCGAGGAAGCAGTGGGTGCTGGTGGCTCGGCAGACGAGCGCGCCGGCCGACTTCATAGTGTAGGCGAACGTGACCTTCAGTTCGGACATTTCTTTCACGCGGACTTCGATTTCGATTTTGTCCGGGAAGGTAGTGGCCTTTTTGAAATCGATGGACAGTGACACCACGGGAGAGACTATGCCCTCTTCTTCCATCTTCTCGAAGGGATAACCCAGCTGATTAAGCAGGTCGATGCGGGCTTCCTCCATAAAACGTGCGTAATAGGAATGGTGCGTGATGCCCATTCTGTCGCATTCGTAGTATTTAACTTCGTGGATGTAGGGTGTCATAATACGTCGTCAAAATAAAGCAACAGACGTTCTGTCGGTGCGTCTTTCAACAATACCGTCTTGTCGGCGGCGAGAAGATAAAGCGAAGGAATTGCGCGGATGTGGTAGACCGAATCGCTGCGGAGAGTGAGGAACGGATCGAACCCGGTGTGCCAGGTCTTGGGATAATTAGGAAGATAGTCGCGCCAGGCGTCGATGTCTTCGTCGATGTAGATGTTCGCGACCGCCACTACCCCGGCGTTAACAGCGCTACCAACCAGATCCGAGCCCGATATGGCATCAATTATTTCCTTGCAGGCATTGCAACCGGGATTACTGAAGAACAGAATGGTGTAGGCGGCATTGATATCATAGAGATGATGCCTCTTACCTCGGGCGTCCTCCCACTCGAAATCGGTAGCTTTAGTGCCGACGGCATTGAGCGAGCAGAGCCTGGCAAGCTCGGCATTCCCAGCACGCGCCATCAGGGCGCCATAGAAATCTTCGTCGCGATAAGGCGAATTCGGGTCGTAGAGATACTTCTCCGCAAGGGGCAGGATCCTTTCGGGCGCTTTGTCATAGCCGGCAAGGAGCGATTTCACGGCGACTTCGCGGCTCGTGTACTCAGTAAGCGCTATCCAGTTGCTGAACGCCTGTTCGAGCGAAACACTGTCCACTTCCGGTTTGTAGTTCTGCCAGTAATGCTCAAGCACATACTCCGCACGTTCGTTCCCATCCTCCATCATCATCGGCGGAACGGGAACCTCCAGAGGCACGGTCTGCGCCACGGTCTTCTTCTGCCTCTGCCCGCCAACGCAACCCACCGCCAGAATCGCGACCAGCGCAAGCAATATAATCCGTCCTTTCATAAGACTAGATCGCCCTTTTATAGGACCGCCTGCGCATATAGAACTGAGGATTGTACGGGGCGAAGATGTTCATCACGCGGTAGTTGTCCTCGAGCTGCGGGTTGTTGTACATTATCTTGACTCCCCTCTTCTTGCAGCTGTCCAGGATGAAGCGGAACATAGGCATAAACGCTCCCTTGTTCTGGTAGTCCGGATGCACGCCTATCATCAGCGCCTCCAACTCTTCGTTCTTACCCTTGATGGCGCGAAGAAGCGGAATCCAGCCGAACGGGAAGATTTTGCCCTTGTTCTTGCGAAGCGCCTTGGCGGGTGAAGGCACGCACACCGCGAAACCAACGATATTGTCCTCCGAATCCACGAGTATGCACAGGAAATCCGGATCCATCAGGGTGCCGAAATCGCGAAGGATATTCTCTATCTGGCCGTCGGTCAGAGGGATGAACTCATACAGAGGGGCGAAAGACTCGTTGTAAGTATGGAACAGTTTCAGACCGTACCTCTTGACCATTTCCTGGCCGCTGAGGCCCTTGACCACGTGCAGGCCGTAGCGCTGCTCGACCATATCCGCGCCGCGGTAGATGCGGCTGTCGTCGTCGGGGAAAGTCACCGTTCGCTGGATCCAGTCGGCGTCTTTTTCGAAGCCGATCTGCTCCAGCAGCGGACCATAGTAATCGTAGTTATAGATGGTGGTGAATGGAGCGAAGCGGTCGAAACCCTCGATCAGCATACCCTCCTTGTCCATATCTGAGAAACCGAGCGGGCCGACTATAGTGTCCATTCCCTGCGACTTGCCCCACTCGCCGACCGTGTCGATCAGCGCGCGGACCACGTCCACGTCGTTGATATAGTCTATCCAGCCGAAGCGCACCTGCTTCTTGCCCCAATGCTCGTTCGCGCGAGGGTTGATGATACCTGTCACACGGCCGACTATTTTCCCGTCCGGGTCATACGCCAGCCAGGACTTGGCAGTGCAGAACTCGAAAGCCGCATTGCCTTCCGGAGTGAGGCTCGTCACCTCATCGGCTTCGATGGCGGGGGTATAGTAAGGGCAGTCTTTGTAGAACTCGTTCTGCCAGTGCACGAACTGCTTCAGCTGCTTTTTGGTCTTGACCTCAACGATGGTAGGTTTCATATCCAACGGTTTTAAGTACGCAGCAAATTTAAAGGAAAAATCGTAAATTTGGGATATGCTACGCGAAGAAACTGTTTTCGGGCCCATCAAGAGCCGCCGCCTGGGGAACTCCCTCGGCATCAATCTTCTGCCCCAGAAAGGCAAATTCTGCAATTTCGACTGCATCTACTGCGAATGCGGCTGGAACAAGGACGGGCTAGACGACAAGGTCCTCCCTACCGCCGCCGAAGTGCGCAGCAAGCTCGAAGACAAGCTCACGCAGCTGCTCCTGGACGGCACTCCGATAGACAGCATCACCTTCAGCGGCGACGGCGAACCGACCCTCAACCCGGAATTCCCGCGCATCATCGACGACACTCTAAAGCTGCGCGACGCCTTCTGCCCCGGCGCGAAGGTCAGCGTGCTCAGCAACGCGACTCGAGCGCACGTGCCGGAAATCCGGGCGGCCCTGATGAAGGTAGACAACCCCATAATGAAGATCGACGCCCCCACGGACGAGCTCGTCGGCCTCATCAACCATCCCGCACCGGGCTACAGCCTTCAGAGGGTGATCGAAGCGCTCGAAAAGTTCGAAGGGAATTTCATTCTGCAGACGATGTTCCTGCGCGCCAACGGCTTCGACAGTTCCGAGCCGGCCTCCCTGCGAAAGTGGATGGACATCGTCCGCCACCTGCATCCACGCGAGGTGATGGTCTACACAATCGACCGTCCCACACCCGAAGAGGGGCTGCTGCCGTTCACGCAGGCGGAGCTGACCGCACTCGTGCAGCCGCTCGTGGACGAAGGCTTCAAAATCCAGGTCCGGGGAACTAAGAAATAACGGCGCGGTTCTCGCGACCGTCCACGCATATGGACAGCGGCTCGCTCAGGCGCACGTGGCGCAGGTAGGCCGTCTCTTCCACGGCAGGCAGCGAATCAAGCAGATCGAAATCAAGCAGGTCGGTCGACGGGCGGCCGAACGGATCGACGTTGATATAGCCCACGTTAAAGGACGTCAGGTTCTGGAAGAAGTGCGTTCCCTGGCTCGGGTCCACCCTGAACTTTTCGAGGCAGCACTCCACCAGCACGCGCGCTTCGGAGATATCGCTCCATTTCACGGGCACGCCGAGGGTGTCGATGCTGGTGCCCCAACGGCCGAACCCGACCAGCACATAGCCTAGCTTCTCCTGCTGCATCCGGGCGTTGATTTCCGTGATCTCGGCCGCTATCTCGCGGGTCTTCAGCGTGTCAAACGCTTCGCGCTTGATGTAGACTATATCCTCCACACCGCCGATCCAGCCGGTGCCGAGCGCGTTCGCGGATTTGAGCCACGCCTTGCTGCAGTCCACCTTCGACCAATCTACCTCCGAATAGCGGCTGTCCGTGCTTATGGGCCTGATCTGCAGGACGTTGAAGATGGCCGGCGAGGCCTCGAGATTGGCCGCGAACTCTATCTCCACGTCGCACTTCATCTCCTCCTTCGCGATATCGAGCAGGCGGGTGATTATTTTCGCCAGCGGGAACATACCGTACTTCAGCACGGACGCGAAAGTGATGAACTTCGGACCTTCGGGGAAGGTCGAATCCACTATGCGCATATTCTCACGGTCCCACGTGCTGCCCACCTTCGCGAACGAAGCGAACTTCGGGCAGTCTGCCAGCGGGATGCGCTCCAGGTTTACGGCGTCGTCCACCGAAGTCTTGAACGAATCAGGCTTCAGGCTGAGGGCGAATATGCTCTTCTGTGTGTCCGAGACCGTGTTTTCAGGGGTCGAGGTCTGAAGGACCTTCTTCGGCTGGCGGGGCGAGAAGCGCAGAACCTGCTCTCCGTCCACTACGGCCTTGCCGAGGCCATAGGCAATCTTAACTATTCCATCGTCCGATTTCTCGCTGCCCACCGGGTAGAAGTTGACCGAACGGGCCACGCCGGAGATGGTCGGGAAATAGTAGCCGTCCTGCTCCGAGCCGCAGATTTCCTGGACCACGATGGCCATCTTTTCTTCGGAGATGACGTTCGCGGCGGCAGTAATGTAACGGCGGGACGAAGCGAAATACACGCTCGCGTACACGCTCTTGATGGCCTTTGTGAGGAGTCTGAGCTGCTGGTCTTCGTTCTCCGTGTGCGGGATCATATAAGTCGAATAGACTCCCGCAAACGGCTGATAATAAGAGTCTTCCAGCTTTGAGGACGATCTGATTGCCAGCGGTTTGTTCGTGTTGTGGATGAATATCTTAAGGCCTTTGATGAGGTCAGCCGGCAGGCGCGACGCAACGAATTCGGAAAGGATTTCCTCGTCTGAAAGATCTGAATTGATTACGTACTGAAGGCCGTTCTCGATGATGAACTTCTCGAAATAGTCGGTCATCACCACCAGCGTCTTCGGCACTCTCATACGTGTGCCTTCGAACTCGTTGTAGAGATTGTATTTCTGAAGGATGTGGTTCAGGAACGCGAGGCCGCGGGCTTTTCCGCCGAGCGAGCCCTCGCCGAGGCTGGCGAACCAGATGGTATCGTTGTAGGTGTCCGGATTGAACTTCGCCACCACACCGAGGCCCTGCGCGATACGGAAATCGTGCACGAGGTCGACTACCTTCTGGCGGTTTTCCTCTATCGAAGCGAAACCCTCCACGGTGAATCCGCGCACGACCTGACCGATCTGGAAAAGACCACGGGCGAAGAGCCACTTCGAGAGGTAGTTCGATGCGGAGAAGACGTTGAAGTACTCCGCCGGCACTGTCTTCATCACCTGCTCGAACTCCGCAAGATCGTGGGCACGTGCCACTTCCGCGCCGGTTTCTGGGTCAGTAACCACGAAATCGCCGAAGCCGAAGTGTTTACCTATATATTCTTCAAGTTCGTAAGTCAGGGTCTTTGAAGACTTCTGAAGGAAGCCGACGCCGAGCGATTCGGCGACTATCCTGATGCTCTCCTGCGAGGACTGCATCAGGAAAGGCATCTTGGGATTGTCCTTCCTGATATGTTTGCAGAGATCCACACCGGCATCCAGCTTTTCATTCTTCGAAAGATCGCCTTTGTGAAGCACGAAACCCACATCGGAGATGACTCCCAGCAGGTTGTTCTTATACTTCTCATAGAGGGCAATAGCATCGTCGTAGTTGGTCGCCATAAGGATCTTAGGGCGGGCGCGCTTACGGGCCTTCTGCTGCTGCTCGTTAAGGGCGTCGCGCACGGCCGAGGCGTTCTGATGCAGGATAATGCTGTACAGCGCCGGAAGGTATGTGGAATAGTAACGGACCGAGTCTTCGACAAGAAGAATAGCCTGAACGCCGTAGCTCAGTATATCGTGGTCAGCGTTCATTCCATCCTCGATCAGCTTGATGATGGCGATGATAACGTCCGTGCTGTTGTTCCAGCAGAAGACGTGGTCTATGCAGGATTTGTCAGCCTCCGCGATCTTGCGGAAAATCTCCTTGGCATAGCCGCAGAGCAGCACCACAGGCATATCCGGGTTGCAGGCCTTCGCCTTGTGCGAGAAGGTGAACACGTCCAGTTCGCCCACATTGTACATAGTGATGGCAAGGTCGAACTTCTCCCCCGCTTCCAGCAGTTCAAGGGCCTGGACGGTTGTTTCCACACGCACGATTGCCGGAGGATTGCTCAGGTTGAGTTCCAGGTAATCGGCCGCGATCAGCGACTCGATATGGCCGTCTTCCTCCAGGGAATAGCTGTCGTAGTTGTTGCAGACGAGCAGGATCCTTCTGATCCTTCGCTTCATCAATGTGGTGAAATCTTGCATACCTTACAAAAATACGGATTGTGGATAAAAAGTGAATTTTTTTCTCAGAATTTTTTTGTGATTTCAAGTCGGTCGCGTATCTTTGCATATGGTTAGTACCCTTATGTCTTTCGAAGAAGAAAAAATCATCCTGGAAGGTCTCACTTTCGATGATGTCCTTCTAGTGCCTGCCTACTCGGAGGTAGTTCCGAAGCAGGTGTTGCTTAACTGCCGATTTTCCAGAAACATTTCGCTCGACATTCCAATTGTGTCCGCCGCGATGGACACTGTGACTGAAGCGCCGATGGCCCGGGCTCTCGCAAGAGAAGGAGGCATCGGCGTTATTCATAAAAATATGTCGGTGGAGCGCCAGGCCGCGCAGGTGGCCGAGGTGAAGAGCGACGGCTGCAAAGTCGCCGCTGCGGTCGGAATCGGCAGCGGTTCCCTCGAACGTGTCGAGGCTCTCAGCGCGGCCGGCGTGGATGCAGTCGTTCTCGATTGCGCGCACGGTCATTCCAAGAACGTCGTCGATCTCCTCACCCAGATCAAGCGTACCTTTAATAATATAGATGTGGTCGTGGGCAACATCGCCACCGCGGACGCAGCGAAGTGCCTCATCGAGGCCGGCGCTGACGGCGTGAAGGTGGGCATAGGCCCCGGCTCCATCTGTACCACCCGAGTGGTCGCCGGAGTGGGTGTTCCCCAGCTCAGCGCTATCTACGAAGTGTCGAAGGCCGCGCGCGGGACGGGCGTGCCCGTGATCGGAGACGGTGGTCTCCGCTACTCAGGCGACGCCGTCAAGGCGCTCGCGGCCGGCGCGGACTGCCTGATGTTCGGCTCTATGTTCGCCGGAACAGAGGAAGCCCCGGGCGAGACTTTCGTGGACGGCGGCATCCTGTACAAGGTGTTCCGTGGAATGGGATCGCTCGACGCTATGCAGGCCGGCTCGTCCGACCGCTACTTCCAGGAAGGCGCCAGCAAGCTGGTTCCCGAAGGCATAGTCGGCAAGGTGGCTTACAAAGGCCCCGTGGCGGACGTCATCTTCCAGCTAATCGGCGGCATCCGCTCAGGAATGGGCTACTGCGGCGCACCTGACCTCGCCGCCCTCAAGAACGCGAAATTCGTCAGAATCACCACAAGCGGAATGGTCGAGAGCCATCCGCACGATGTAAAGATTACCAAGGAAGCTCCTAATTACAAGTAAAAGATGAATCAGTCAGACGTGCGACCGGCCTCGATGGAAAGAATAACCGGTGAAACCCAAGCCAAAAAGTTTATAGACGAACAAGTCAAAGCTCTGCGCGAGCAGATCGGCGACAGCAAAGTTCTCCTCGCACTGTCAGGCGGAGTTGATTCATCCGTCACCGCAGCTTTCCTTATCAAAGCCATCGGCAAGAATCTGGTCTGCGTCCACGTCAACCACGGTCTTCTCCGTAAGGGAGAGCCCGAAGAGGTTGTCAGGGTCTTCCGTGACCAGCTTGGAGCAGAACTGATCTATGTGGACGCAGTCGACCGCTTCCTCAACAAACTCGCAGGAGTTACCGATCCGGAGGAGAAGCGCCACATCATCGGCAAGGAGTTCATCGACGTCTTCGCAGAGGAGGCAGCCAAACTGGACGGCATCAAGTTCCTCGGCCAGGGCACCATCTA
This sequence comes from Bacteroidales bacterium, assembly GCA_017615435.1. Next base: position 10,818 of record JAGAAF010000026.1, on the reverse strand, counting down.
CCCGGACATCCTCGAGAGCAAAGACGGCATAAAGGCCCACCACAACGTGGGCGGCCTGCCGCCAGAGCTGCATTTCGAGCTCGTGGAGCCTGTCAAGCTTCTCTATAAAGACGAAGTCAGAGTCGTGGGCACCGCCCTCGGACTTCCGGACAGTATGGTCTACCGCCAGCCGTTCCCCGGTCCCGGCCTGGGCGTACGCTGCACCGGCGCCATCACCCGCGACCGCCTCGAGGCAGTGCGCGAGTCCGACGCCATCCTTCGCGAGGAATTCGCGAAGAACGGCCTGGAGGGCAAAGTATGGCAGTTCTTCACCATCGTCCCCGACTACAAATCCACCGGTATCAAGGACGGCAAGCGCTCCTACGAATGGCCGGTCGTTATCCGTGCCGTCAACACCCGCGACGCCGTAACCGCCACCGTGCCGGAAATACCTTTCGCAATCCTTCAGCACATCACCGACAGGATACTTAAAGAAGTGAAGGGCGTCAACCGCGTCCTCTTCGACCTCTCCCCGAAACCAACCGGAACTATTGAATGGGAATAATCATTTCTAACCTTAAGAAGTAATATGGCAAAAGTTCAGACAAACGAACCCGTTTACGACGCCCGCGCCCTTGGCAAGGGCAGGATGGCGGTTCTCGGTGCCCAGCACCTCTTCGCAATGTTCGGTGCGACGGTTCTCGTACCCGTCATCACAGGACTCTCCATCTCCGCAACGCTCCTCTTCGCAGGAGTCGGTACTCTCCTCTTCCACGCTCTGACGAAATTCAAGGTCCCCGCTTTCCTCGGATCTTCATTCGCCTTCCTCGGCGGCTACGCAGCCGTCGTGCAGATGGGCGCCGAAAGGGGTCTCGCGCCCGCCGAGTCTCTCCCCTACGCCTGCATCGGTGTGGTCAGCGCCGGCCTTATGTATTTCGTGCTCGCCGGTCTGTTCAAGCTCTTCGGCCCTCAGCGCGTGATGAAGTTCTTCCCGCCCATCGTCACGGGCCCGATCATCATCGCCATCGGCCTCTGCCTCGCCGGCACCGCCATTTCGAGTTGTATGTCCAACTGGTGGATCGCCCTTCTGGCCATCGCCATCATCATCGTGGCCAACATCTGGGGCAAGGGTATGATCAAGATCGTCCCTATCCTCCTCGGTGTGCTCGGTTCTTACATCGTCGCAGCCTGCTTCGGCCTCGTGGACTGGAGCGGCGTTCGTGAAGCGGCCTGGCTCGGCCTGCCGTTCAAGATGCAGGACACCGCTTTCGCAGTCTTCGCGAACCCGAACTGGGGCCTCGTGGTGGCCGCCATCATCGCCATCCTCCCCATCTCGCTCGCGACTATGGTGGAGCATATCGGCGATATGTGCGCTATCTCCTCCACTACCGGCATCAACTACCTTGAGGATCCGGGTCTGCACCGCACCCTTATGGGCGACGGTCTCGCCACCATCCTCGCTTCCCTCTTCGGCGCACCTGCCAACACCACCTACGGTGAGAACACCGGCGTGCTGAACATCACCCGCGTCTACGATCCCCGCGTTATCCGCATCGCAGCCCTGTTCGCGATCCTTCTGAGCTTCTGCCCGAAGTTCGCCGCCATCATCGCCGCAATGCCCGCCGCCACCATCGGAGGCGTCTCGCTCGTGCTCTACGGTATGATCTCCGCAGTCGGTGTGCGCAACGTCGTGGAGAATCACGTGGACTTCAAGAAGAGCCGCAACGTTATCGTGATGGCCCTCATCCTCGTGCTCGCAATCGGTATCAAGTACGGTGCTAACGACTCGATTCCTCTCGGATTCACTTCGCTCAGCGGACTTGCAGTTGCAGCTATCGTGGGTGTGATCCTCAACGCTATCCTCCCCGGCAAGGACTACGAGTTCGGTTCCAACCCCGAGGGCGACAAAGCAGTCGACTTCGAGGCCAACCCGTCCCTGCGTGACTAATTTGAAACCTTAATCCTATTTATTTATAACCCGCCCTCAGGCTACGTCCTGAGGGCACAAAACCCAATTTATCCTTTATGAAAAAGTTTGTCTTTTTCGCCGCTGCGGCAGTCGCAGCATTTGCAGTAAACTTTAACGCTTCTGCACAGACCAACCTCCAGATGTTCTACGACCTCGGCCGCGGCTACGCCACCACCACCTTCGAGGGCTTCTATGCAGACAACTGGGGAGACACCTTCTTCTTCATCGATCATTACTATGCAACTGCAGATGATCGTCAGACGCCCGGCGCCGCTTCCGCATTCAACGGCAGTTACTTCGAGATCGAGCGCAACCTGAACTTCTGGAAAGACAGCAAACTTGCCGACCTCAGCCTCCACGTAGAGTATGACGGAGCCACCTGGGGCGCAGGTGTCGCCTGCGTGGGTGTAAACTACTTTATGCATTCCGACGACTTCAAGAACATCTACAATGTTGCCGTTATGTACGACCAGCACATGGGCTTCGGCAGCGCTTCCGTTCCCGTCAAGTTCACGGGCGTGTGGGGAATGCAGGACATCTTCGGTGTGGAAGGTCTCCGCTTCAGCGGCTTCATTGATATCTGGGGCAACGACAGCGTGTTCGCAAACGCAGACGATCCGCTCAACCCCCACGAGACCAAGTTCTCCATCCTTTCCGAGCCTCAGCTCTGGTACAACGTGGGTCACCTCTTCGGTGTTGACAACCTCCACGTCGGTGGTGAGGTCGAACTTTCCGTCAACTTCGCCGGCAACTACGGCTTCAAGTGCCTCCCCTGCATCGGTACCAAGTGGATCTTCTAAACTCCTCTAAACTATGAAACCTTTCTTTGAGAAACTCTTTGGCTTCGACAGTTCGAAGCACAACGTACGTACTGAGATTCTCGCGGGTCTGACCACCTTCCTTACGATGGCCTACATCCTGGCTGTCAACCCCGGCATCTTCAGTGCCCTTGATATGCCCGGCGGATCGGTCTTTACGGCCACCGCTCTCGCAGCCATCATCGGTACCCTGGTTATGGCCCTCTACGCCAAGAAGCCGTTCGCCCTTGCCCCTGGTATGGGCCTCAACGCCTTCTTCGTGTTCACGGTCTGCCTCGGTATGGGCCACAGCTGGCAGTTCGCCCTCACGGCCGTTCTGCTCGAAGGTATCCTCTTCCTCATCTTCACGGTGACGAAAGTCCGTACCTGGCTCATCAACGCCATCCCCGGCACCCTTAAGAAAGCTATCGGCGCCGGTATCGGCCTCTTCATCGCCTTCATCGGTATGCAGAACGCCGGCATCATCGTGGACAACGGCGCTACCCTCGTCGGCCTCGGCGACATCACCCACGGCAAGGCCCTCCTCGGCCTCATCGGTCTCGTGATCACCGCCGGCCTCGTGATGGCCAAGGTCCGCGGAGGTATCCTCTGGGGTATCCTCATCACCGCCGTCATCGGCCTGCTCATCAAGGATCCCGCCACCGGCGCAGCAATCACCACCCTTCCTTCGAAGGTTGTCTCCCTGCCCGACGGCCTCGGTCCCATCTTCTGCAAGTTCGAGTGGGGTCAGATCCTGAGCTGGGATATGCTCGCAGTCGTGTTCACCTTCCTCTTCATCGATATGTTCGACACTATGGGCACCATCATCGGCGTGCACCAGGGAGCCGGCCTCATCAACAAAGGCAATGAAGAAATCGAGGGAGTTGAGAAGATGTTCCTTGCCGACTCTATCGCTACCATCTGCGGCGCTTGCTTCGGAACTTCCACCACTACCACTTATGTGGAGAGCGCCTCTGGTGTGGGTGAAGGCGGCCGTACCGGTCTCACAGCCTTCTCCGTGGCAGTCTTCTTCGGTCTGGCTCTGTTCCTGAGCCCCGTCTTCCTGGCAATCCCGGGCGCAGCAACCGCTCCCGCCCTCATCATCGTCGGTGTTATGATGATGCCTTCGATCAAGACCATCCATTGGGAAGACTACTGCAAGGCTATCCCGGCATTCATCACCATCATTATGATGCCTCTTGCTTACAGCATCTCCGACGGTATCCTCCTCGGTGTCATCGCTTATGTCCTCTGCCACGCCGTCGCCGGCAAGTTCAAGGAGATCAGCGTCACTATGTGGGTCCTCGCAGCGCTGTTTATCTGCAAGTATATCTTTATCTAAACATCTTTCCGGGCTTGAACCGGAATCTCATAAAAAGACCAGCCTTTCGGGGCTGGTTTATTTTGTTGTGTGGTGTTTTTAAGGATTATTTATTCTATCTTTGGGAAAAATATCCGTCTATGAAACGAATTCTTTTCATTCTGTCGCTCGTTGTTCTCCTGGCTTCCTGCGGCAAAAGCATCAATGAGGGCAAACAAGACAACGCCGCGAATGGCGTTGATTATTCCAACACTAGCGAGTTTGTCCTGGTAGATATGGGCCTCTCCGTAAAATGGGCCAGTATGAATGTCGGCGCATCATACTCCTGGGAGTACGGCGATTACTACGAGTACAGCAACGAATCTTTCAGCGGCGACATCCCTGGCGGCGGCACTGTGACCCTTCACATCCCCACCCAGGCAGAATGGGAAGAATTCTATCTTGCATGCCGGAAAAAGAACACTGCTGTCAACGGAGTGAATGGTTTTCTTTTCACAAGCAAGAAAAACGGCAACAGCATCTTCATCCCCGCTGCAGGATACCAGTACACCTATCCCAACTTAGGCTACAGCGATGTTGGCGAGCATGCCCACTATTGGAGTTCCACCTTCGCCTACGATAACGGCTCTACCATCTACTACACTTTCATCTCCACCTGGATTGGACTTGACACGGTCGGTGGCATGACGGGCTTCTCTCACCACCCCATCGAATTCGACCGCCTGCCCATCCGATTGGTTGATTAACTACTGTTTTCTTCCACGGCGGGGCTTTTATTTCCGTTTGGCGGTTAGGCGGATTTGGTCGCGGGCGCGCTGCCGGGGCTGACGCCGGAGCGGGAGATGGAAGCGAAGGCTTGGGCCAACGGGGCGTCGCTCTCGGGTCGCCTAGCGGGAAGGCTAGGAGGCCTTCCTCGCCATGATTCCCGGCTCCGCCCCTCTCTAGAGTTTTTGATTCAGACGCAGAAAGGTGATTATTGATTCGAGCATTACCTCCCGCCCGAGCGCTTGGGGGCGGCATACATCTAATCAACGTCTTCTGCCGGGCTGACGCCCAGGCCCTAAACCTACAGGTTGCGAGTTTAAGCGAGCAACCGGTCTACCAAGGGGCGAGGCCTGGTTATGCCGAGCCCCGACACCAGACAATACCGTTGAATAATACCGTCAAAAGCCACAATCGCGCAAGCTGAGCCGCTCCGACGAGCTCGGCGCAGCGCGATCCACGGGTTTTTGTTCAATGTCTGTTTTTGAACGACAGACCTTGAACGCCTAATCATGGATAAACGGCATCTGAATGGAATCTGATTGTTCAAGGTCTCACAGATAAAAACAAACCTTGAACATAAAAAGGGAGAGCCGCAGCTCTCCCTCCGGGGCCTTAGGTCGGGTAGAAGTTATGGAGGGTGTAGCAGTACTCCATCGGCCCCTCTTTTGACGTTGAAAGGCATTTCGGGGTCAACCGAAATGCCTTAAGTTTTCTTGTCTCTCCGCCGACGCGGATTATTACTAATGTCACAGCAAATATACGTCTATTTTCTATAAAAGCAAGAATTCTTTTTAATCCTTATAGCGTTTTCCGGGGAAAAAGCGCGAGACGGTGGCGCAGTACTGAGCGTATTCGGGGTACTTGCCAGAACTGATTTCTTCGGCGAAGGAACTGCTGCCAAGGAAGAGGACCACGAGAAGGATGGCGCCGATCATACTCCAGTTGATGATGCCGATTCCACCGGCAACAGTGAACAGGTAGAAGCACCACCAGATGCTCTGCTCGGCGAAATAGTTGGGATGGCGGCTGACGCCCCACAGACCGACGGTGTTGAAGCCTTTGTTATACGGCGCAGGCAATTCCTCAAGGCTCTTCCCCGCATTGATCATTTTCCACTTTGCTGTCTGGAAGCGCCACTGCTGCGCGTCGGCCACGGTTTCATAGATGATGAATCCGAGCATCAGCGCCGCCGCGACTCCGTCCAGCCACCCGAAGGGCCGGGATGTGCTCATAAGCACGAGTGCCGGGAAGGTGGTCATCAGCACTAGGGCATTCTGGTAGATGCTGATGAAGAACAGGTTGAACAACGCCCACTTCCAATGCGGTTGAAACTCCTTCTTCGCGCGCAGGACCTTCCATCGATAGTCCTCCTCTCCCTCCCAGAACTTTAGCTTGTAAGCACCTTTGCGGGCAAAGTTGAAAGTGAGACGCGCGCCCCAAAGCGTGGCCAGACAGGCCATCACGACCAGACGGGCAGGAAGGCCGGCTTTCGCCGCGATTACCCAAGTGTAGGCAATAGGCAAAAGGCTCCAAAGCTTATCCATCTGGCTGTTGTTGCCGGTAAGTTCGCCCACGATGAAACAGAATGCCGCGCTGCCGCCGCAGATCCATAGCAGCAACTTCAGCGTTTCTATTTGCGTCGCATCCAGGGCGGGGCCCACGAAAATGTAAAGCAGCGGGCAGGCAATCAGGGAAACGGCCAGTAACGAGCCAATCAGTTTTACGTTCATATCGGGTAAAGGTTTTATTTAGCGAGATAGCGTTGGCGCTCGGGCTCCGGGAATTTCTCGATAGCGTAACGAAGAGCCGTACGGGGTATGGTCTTATAGCGAGGCTGGAGGTAGGCCTCCAGGCGAGCCTTGTCGCGTTTCCCGGCTTCGCGGAGGAGCCAGCCGAAGGATTTGTGGATGAGGTCGTGCGGGTGGTGAAGAAGGATATCGGCGATGGCGAAGGTATCGTCCAGCTGGCCGTGACGGATGAAGGTCATCGTACTGACTATGCCGATGCGCTGCTCCCAGATGGTGCGGCCGTGGCGGGCGAGGTCGTAAAGGAGCGAGCGGTCCTTATCCAACAGCCACTCCCCCAGCAACGGGTAGCACGACAGGTCCACCAGGTCCCAGTTGTTGATGTAGGAAGTGTGTGACAGATAGAAGTCCACGCACTGCTGTCTTATTGTTTTGTTATGCTTAAATATCTCGACGAGGGTAAGAAGCGCGGCGAGCCGTACTTCGTGATATTCGCTGGTGATGCATTCCTCCAGGTCGTCGAACGTTGTCTCGCGCCAGCATTGCTTCACGACCTCGCGGGTGACGGGCACCTTGATTCCGAGGAACTTGTCCCCTTCTCCGTACTGACCGGGGCCCGTCTTGAAGAAACGCGCCAGGCCCGCGACCTGCGAAGGGTCCGCGTGCGACAACATCTGTGATAATAGAACGTTCATTCGGTTTTCGGCGAGTTTTTGGGCGTTTTCTCGCCAGATCGGGGAATTATCGCTCATTCGGCGAGATTTGGGGCGTTTTCTCGCCGTGGACGCCAGATCATCCACGCTGCGGCGGCGGTGGCAATGGCGAGAGCCGTGACGATCAGCTCGAGCGGGACCATTCCGGCGGATTTCGAAAGAAGCACGGCGATGGCGTCGACGAGCGCGTGGATCAGGATAGCGACCGGGAAAAGCAGGACCCAGCGACCACCGCCGCGGACAGCCTTCCAGACGATGAGCGACAGGGCAACCTGGAGGATGAGGGCGGATATGCGCTCCCAGAAGCCGATGAGCAGGGAGCCCGTGGTCATAGAGCTGAGCTGCGCGAACTGTGCGAGTGCCTGCGCCTTCGATTCTTCGGGCACGCCAGCGAGCAGCAGATCCTGATGCCCGCCGTTCATCATAAAGGCGATGACCATATTCGAAGCCATCGTCACGCCGAAGATCATCAGCATCTCGATTCCGCCGTGGCCTATGCCATATGCGACGCCGGTCACAGCCTTGGACGCACGCTTACGCAGCAACCATTTCATAGCCACGAAACGGCCGGTCTCTTCGAACACGCCGGCAGCGAGTCCGCCGTAGAGGGCATAGTACCACGTATTGCCCATAATCGTAGCGCCAGCTGGACCTCTCAGCACGATCAGGTGCATCACCGGCTCCAGCCCAAGCGCGAAGACGATAAAGACTCCTACACCGACCAGGATCGTAACCGGATTGACATTATACTTTTTAACCAGCCAAACGGCCAAAAGAATCGGGACGACTATGCCGATAACGGCGCACACGCCCATCATAATGATAGAACTTACAGATACCATAACTATTAACAAATATACGCAAAACTGATTATATTTGTAAGGAAAGCAATCAGTATGTTCAGGAGTTACATAGCATCGATAATAGGGTTCCTGCTGGGAGTGGGGACGCTTCTTTATGCCGGATTGTTCACGGAAGACGTGGATCCGGACAATGTCAAGCAGGAATACTCGTTCAACTCTGCCAGTATACACCAGAAACTCATAGGAAAATCTCTCGAGGAGATTTCCGAACAGTATCTGCCGCCCGCATCAGTGAAGACGCAGAAGGGCAAGGGCAATATGGTGGCTCACTACGAAGGCGTCAAGATCTTCACGCGCGGGGAAAAGACTCTGGTCCACGATATGGATATCACCTTCCAGCAGGGCTGGGCCAGTTCGATCAAATACGGCAAGCCCACGGATAGCTGGGACGCCCGAATAGCCAACGCTTCCCCGTTGGCGTTCTTCCTTATGGACAAGGAAGTCTTAACGAAACGCCAGGATGTCATCAAAGCGAAAGAGGCCGAGAAATGGCAAATCCCGTTGCTTCTCCTCCTTCTCGTGTTTCTGGTGAATCTCCCCTTCCTCCTGACGTGGCCGCTCGCGACATTTATGGCGAAGAAGATGGACAACGACCTGTCGTTCTTCCTGATTGCAGTCATCTGGGCCGCACTGTATTGGCTCTATCTGGGAATAGCCGCGTACGCGATAGGCACGGCGATGCTGTTCCTCATTCTCGGAGGAATATGGTGCCTTTACGCGCTGCGCAAGTTCTACCGCACGGTCCATCCCGCCCCAGTTACATCTTCCGGCAGCTACGACGATTCCTACTCTTCCGGCTCCGGCAGTTCGTACGTCAGCCAGGATGTCCGTAACCACATAGGGAACCTCTGGATACTACTGCAGCTTTGTTCACTGGCAGACATCGACCCTAAAAAGAGAATGGATTTTATTGCTGACATAGCCACCAGGGAAAGGGTCGCCACTCCCACATTCAAAGAAATCCTCAATAACTCCACATTCTCCAATCCGAAGCCTGTGAGCAATGCGCGCAAGGAGGAGTTCCTGGACGATCTGGCCGGCGTACTCCTGTGCGATAGCACCTTCAGTGACGTGCAGAGCGGATATGCATTCACCATATCCGAGGTTTACGGAGAAAAGAGGGAGACATTCATCGGGCGTATGATTACCTATGCCCGCACGGAATTAGGGAAACAATTCCCCGAGGACTATACTGTCGTTAAAAGTAAAGATCTCAAATAATTACCAGGTCCTGAACGGACGCTTGGTAAGCATCGAGTTGTAATACCTCCTGTCTCCGGTGACTTCTTCGCCGAGCCAGGAGGGTTTTTCGAACGTATCGTCCTCCGAGCGAAGTTCGATTTCGGCCACGACGAGGCCGTCGTTATCGCCGTGGAACTCGTCCACCTCCCAGGTATGTACTCCATCGCCCGCAGGCACCAGCCAGCGGGTTTTGTCTATCACGCCAGGTTCGCAGATAGACATCAGAGATTCCGCGTCCGCGACGGGGATTTCGCGCTCCCACTCGAAACGGGAAAGACCACCCAGCGCTGAAGGCCCCTTGATGGTCAGATAGCCTTTATCGCCACGGATGCGAACGCGGACGGTGCGGCCGCTCGCGGAGCTGATGTAGCCCTGCGTGATGCGCGAATGCGACACCGCGAGGGACTTGTACTCCCCCGTCACCAGAAACTTGCGTTCTATCTCCAGAGCCATAGTAGAACAAATATAACAATATAATTGCTATATTTGCGCCCTATAAGTTAACAAGAGAGTATATGAATATGTTCTATTTGGTGCCGATTGCATCGATTATCGCGTTAGTGTTCGCGTATGTCTTCTTCAAGCAGATGAAGAAAGAAGACGAAGGCACCCCGACAATGAAGGAGATCGCACAGTATGTGCGCGAAGGGGCTATGGCCTATCTCAGGCAGCAGTACAAAGTAGTTATCATCGTATTTATTATCCTGGCGCTCCTGTTCGCGTTCCTGGCGTACGGACTGCACATCCAGAACCCCTGGGTGCCGTTCGCATTCCTCACCGGCGGTTTCTTCTCCGGTCTGGCGGGCTACGTGGGTATGCGCACAGCCACATACGCCTCGGCAAGGACGGCCAACGCCACCCAGCGCTCGCTGAACAGCGGCCTTAAGCTCGCGTTCCGCTCCGGCGCCGTGATGGGCCTGACCGTCGTCGGCCTCGGCCTGCTGGACATCAGCATCTGGTGGATCGTGCTGAATGCATTCGTGCACGAGGCGAGCGAAGCTCAGACGTTGGTAGTCATCACCACCACGATGTTGACCTTCGGTATGGGCGCATCGACCCAGGCGCTGTTCGCACGCGTGGGCGGAGGTATTTACACGAAGGCAGCCGACGTGGGCGCCGACATAGTCGGAAAGGTGGAGCAGGACATCCCCGAGGACGATCCGCGCAACCCCGCGACCATCGCGGACAACGTCGGAGACAATGTGGGCGATGTCGCCGGAATGGGCGCGGATCTGTACGAGTCGTACTGCGGCTCGATCCTCGCCACTATGGCCCTTGGCGCGTCCGCGTTCTTCTCGGCCGGCACCGCCGTGCAGCTGCGCGCGATCATGGCCCCGATGCTGATCGCCGCCATCGGCGTAGCGCTGTCCATAATCGGCATTTTTGCAGTCCGCACGAAAGAGGGTGCGTCGCTCAAGGACCTG
>JAGAAF010000025.1 GCA_017615435.1 Bacteroidales bacterium | reverse complement strand
CGCTTGTTCTTGAGGTTGACGGAGAAGTCGCGCTTGGTGCGCAGCTTGGAATGGGCAACGTTGTTGCCTTTCATTCTCTTTCTTCCGGTTATTTGACAAACCTTTGCCATAATTATAGTTTTTTATTTATTAATAATCTTTTAAACGAACTTCAGGAAGCGCTTCCAGCGTATGCTGCGCGGGAATCTCTTTCCCGAGTCCGTAGAGAGCCAGACGACAACCGGTCTTCCGACTATATGGTCTTCGGGGACGAAGCCCCAGTACCTTGAGTCGAGGGAGTTGTGTCTGTTGTCTCCCATCATAAAGTAGTAGTCCATCTTAAAGGTGTACTCCCCTGCAGCCAGAGCTTCTTCAAGCGAAGAATGCTCGTACACTTCGATTATCCTCCGGTATAGCGGAAGGTTCTCCGAAGTGAGCTGTACGGTCGCTCCCTTCTGAGGGACCCATAAAGGTCCGAAGTAATCCCTGCTCCAGGTGTAGTCCGGCGAGAACGGGAAAATCTCCCGGAAGTCGTTCTGCACCTTTTCCAGACGGTCCGTGAGCTGGATTCCTTTGTAGACTTGCTGCTGCTCGCCGTTGATCCACACGAGGCCGTCTTTGACCTCCAGCGTATCTCCGGGGATAGCGACACATCTCTTCACATAGTGGTCGACCTTGTCCGCTGGACGAACTATGACCGGGCCGAGCTTGGAGATGACCGTCCGTTTGCCGTAGTACCTGCAGAGGGTGTAATAATCCTCCATCGGGGCCTTGCGGAGAACGGTGTCGCCGTGCGGGAATCCGAACACCACGATATCGCCTCTCTGAACATTTCTGAATCCTTTCAGCCTTCTGTAATCACTCTGGATAAGCTTCGAATACGACTCTTTTCCAAAGATTACGTTGTGCGTAAAGGGAATGGTCAGCGGAGTCTGCGGGATGCGTGGTCCGTATGTCAATTTGCCGACGAAAAGATGATCTCCGGTGTAGAGAGTCTTTTCCATCGAGGGTGAAGGAATCTTGAAGGCCTGGAAGAAAAAGATGTTTATGAAAGTGACGACGATGACCGCGAAGATGATGGCGTCAAGCCAATCGTTCAAAGCGTCTTTCTTTTCGCCCTCTTTATATCTCTTTTTCCAAAAGTTCCAATGGACTTTCTGAGTGATGAAGACATCGAAGATGACTATCAGACCGAAAAGCCACCAGAAGTTGCCCAGCCAGATTACCCACGCGATGTAGAGCAAAGCCCAGAATGTGAACTTAGTCCAACGGTTGCGGGTAAATTCCTTCAGGCTCACGGCGTTTACTTCTTCTTGTTAACCGACTTAATTATAGCTTCGAAAGCCTTCGGATTGTTCATAGCGAGGTCAGCGAGAACTTTACGGTTGAGACCGATGTTCTGCGTGGCGAGAGCGCCCATAAACTGGGAGTAAGTCATACCGTACTGACGTGCGGCTGCGTTAATCCTCTGGATCCAAAGTGCGCGGAAGTTGCGCTTCTTGGCTCTGCGGTCGCGGTATGCATAGGTGAGACCCTTTTCGTAGGTGTTCTTTGCAACCGTCCAAACGTTCCTCCTTGCGAGGAAATTGCCGCTGGTTCTCTTGAGAATCTTCTTGCGGCGTGCCCTTGAGGCTACTGAGTTGACTGATCTTGGCATAATTCTAAACTTTTAAAGCACCAACATTTCGCGTACCCTTTTCATATCAGCCGACTCGATGATGGCGAAATGATCGAGGTTTCTCTTTTGTTTTTTGGTCTTCTTGGTGAGGATGTGGCTGTGGTAAGCGTGTTTCCTCTTGATCTTGCCCGATCCGGTAAGCGTGAAACGCTTTTTAGCACCGGGATTGGTTTTAAGCTTTGCCATTTTGTTGAATGTTTTGTTAATACTATAATGTTACCGTACTCTCTACGGCTACTTTTTCTTATTGGGCGCGAGCATCATAGTCATCCTCTTTCCTTCGAGGACAGGCATATTCTCGGCCCTGCCGAACTCCTCAAGTTCCACGGCGAAGCGGAGAAGCTGCTTCTCCCCCTGCTCTGCGAACATAATGGAACGGCCGCGGAAGAATATCGTCGCCTTCACCTTCGAGCCTTCCTGGAGGAACTCCTTGGCGTGCTTGAGCTTGAACTGGAAATCGTGCTCGTCCGTGTTGGGGCCGAAACGGATCTCCTTGATCACAACCTTCTGCGCGTTGGACTTCATCTCCTTCGCCTTTTTCTTCTGCTGATACATATACTTTTCGTAGTCAAGTATCTTGCAGACGGGCGGATCCGCCTTTGCGCTGATCTCCACGAGATCCAGCTCCAGTTCGTCCGCCAGGCGCAGGGCCTTCTGAAGGGGCCAGATACCCTGCTCGGGGATATTGTCTCCTACGAGACGCACCTCGGGGGCGGTTATCTGCTCGTTTATGCGAAGCTCGTTCTCGTCAGACTTCATCTGACGGGGATCCGGCCTGCGTCCGTTGGGGCGCGGCCCGGAGGGCTTTGGCTTGTAAGGTCCCGGCATTAGGATAATTCTTCAGCTATCGCTGTGTTAATATAATTAATAAACTGCTCCACCGGCATACTGCCCTGGTCGACACCTTCGCGGCGTACCGATACGGTGCCTTCCGTGGCCTCTTTTTCACCCACAATCGCAAGCACAGGCACTCGGAGAAGGGCTATCTCCCTGATCCTCTTGCCAAGCGTTTCATTGCGGGCGTCGATGGAAGCGCGAATATCGCAATTTTTTAGCGATTTACAAACTTTTTCTGCATAGTCTGCAAATTTCTCGCTGATAGGGAGCACTTTCACCTGGTCGGGCGCGAGCCAGAGCGGCAGATGACCTGCCGTGTGCTCGAGCACGACGGCGGTGAAACGCTCGATGGAACCGAACGGAGCGCGGTGGATCATCACCGGGCGCTGCTTGCTTCCGTCCGCATCCGTGTACTCCAGGCCGAACCTCTCGGGGAGGTTGTAGTCCACCTGGATGGTACCCAGCTGCCAGCTGCGGCCTATAGCGTCCTTGACCATAAAGTCCAGCTTCGGGCCGTAGAATGCAGCCTCACCCAGTTCCACGACGGTCTTGAGTCCCTTCTTCTTCGCAGATTCGATAATTGCGTTCTCTGCCTTCTGCCAGTTCTCGTCCGAGCCGATGTACTTGGTCTTGTTCTCAGGATCGCGGAGCGAAATCTGAGCCATATACTCGGTCATATGGAGAGTCTTGAACACGTAGAGGATAAGGTCGATAACCTTCTCGAACTCCTCCTGGAGCTGGTCTGCGCGGCAGAAGAGGTGCGCGTCGTCCTGGGTGAAACCGCGGACTCTCGTGAGTCCGTGCAGCTCGCCGCTCTGCTCGTAACGGTAGACCGTACCGAACTCCGCGAAGCGCAGAGGCAGGTCGCGGTACGAGCGCGGCTCGCTGCGGTAGATCTCGCAGTGGTGAGGGCAGTTCATAGGCTTGAGCATATATTCCTCGCCCTCCTGCGGGGTCTTGATCGGCTGGAAAGAGTCCTTGCCGTACTTTGCATAGTGACCTGAAGTGACATAGAGTTCCTTGCCGCCGATGTGCGGGGTGACCACCGGAAGGTAGCCCAGCTCCTGCTGCTTGCGGCGGAGGAACTGCTCGAGGGTGTAGCGCATCTGCGCGCCGCGGGGCAGCCAGAGAGGCAGGCCGAGGCCGACCTTCGAAGAGAAGGTGAAAAGTTCCATCTCCTTTCCGAGCTTGCGGTGGTCGCGCTTCTTCGCTTCCTCCAGCATCTGCAGATACTCGTCGAGCATCGATTTCTTAGGGAAGGTGACGCCGTAGATGCGGGTAAGCTGCTCGCGGTTCTGGTCGCCCTTCCAGTATGCTCCGGCTATGGCCGTGAGCTTGATGGCCTTGATGTCGTCCACGTGCTTGACGTGAGGTCCACGGCAAAGGTCGGTGAAAGCGCCGTTGGTGTAGAAGGTGATCGTACCGTCTTCAAGCGCGTCGATAAGCTCGCACTTGTACGGGTCGCCCTTCTCCTTGAAGTACTTCATTGCGTCCGCCTTGCTCACCTCCTTGCGTTCGAAGGTCTCCTTCGATTTCGCGAGTTCGAGCATCTTGTCCTCGATCGCCTTGAGGTCGGTTTCGCTGATCTGGCGGCCGCCAAGGTCCACATCGTAGTAGAAACCGGTCTCCACAGCGGGGCCGACTCCGAACTTGACACCGGGATACAGAGCTTCCAGCGCTTCAGCCATAAGGTGTGCCGAAGAGTGCCAGAAGATTCTCTTCGCCTCGTCATCCTCCCACGGGCGGATGGTTCCATCAGTAAATGCTATTGTCATAAGTCACTGTAATAAAGCCTACAAAGATAGGAAAATTTTCTATCTTTGTGAATATGGAAAAAATAGATAGCAAGATCATCAGCGGCGAGGCCGCGAAAGTCGCCCTCGTCTTCGGCGCCATTTCCGGCGGATATATCTTTGTGGGCGGGGCTATGTCCCAGCCTGAGACTTCGATACTCGTCAATATTCTTTCAGTTATCCTCTGGGCTGGCAAACTGGTCGGCTGCATCCTCCTGATGCGATACTTTATGAAGAAACTGATGGGATCGTACGAGGGTGTCACACGCCAGAACCTTCTGGCCTACGGCACGCTGATCGCTCTGTTCTCAGCCATCATCACTGCCGCCTGCTCTTATATCTCGGTGCAGTACGTTTTCCCCGGCCAGATCAAGGATTCATTCGATACCGCATTCCAGGCCTATTCCGGGATGCTGGATTCTAACGCTTTATCCAGTATAGAGAGCGTAGAGGGCAACTTCGGAGTAATCTCGCTTGTCAGCAACCTTATCTGGTGCTTTGTCTACGGTTGGATACTTTCATCGATAATGTCCAGCAGCCTAGCCGGTTCAAGCAAGAAAAACATTTTCGACGACGACGATATTTAAGTCTATGGATATCAGCATTATAGTCCCGCTTCTGAACGAGCGCGAGAGCCTTCCGGAACTCATCTCCAGGATAGACGGAGTAATGAAAGAGAACGGCTTCTCTTACGAAGTCATTATGGTCGACGACGGCTCCGACGACGGCAGTTGGGAAGAGATCCAGCGCCTCTCGGCCGAATATGGCACTGTCCACGGAATCAGTTTCAGACGCAACTACGGCAAGTCGGCCGCGCTCTACTGCGGTTTTGCCCGCGCGAAAGGAGATGTGGTCGTGACTATGGACGCGGACCTTCAGGATTTCCCGGAGGAAGTGCCGGAAATGTTCCGTATGATCAAGGAAGAAGGCTGGGACATCGTCTCCGGCTGGAAGAAGCATCGCAAGGACAACGCCCTTACTAAAAATCTTCCTTCGAAGCTCTATAATGCCACCGCCCGCAGCATCACCGGCATCAAACTGCACGATATGAACTGCGGTCTGAAGGCCTATCGCGCCGATGTCGTCAAGAATATCGAGGTCTACGGCGAAATGCACCGCTATATCCCCTACCTCGCCAAGAACGCGGGCTTCGGCAGAATCACCGAAAAGCCCACGCAGCACGCGAAACGCAAGTTCGGGAAAAGCAAGTTCGGTCTGAACCGCTTCGTGAACGGTTTCCTCGACCTTCTCAGCCTCTGGTTCCTTTCCAAGTTCGGCAAGAAACCTATGCACTTCTTCGGCTATAGCGGAATCTTTATGTTCCTTGTCGGTTTCGTGATGACAATCTGGATCATAGTCGAGAAACTCGTCGCCCAGGCCCACCACGAAGTCTTCCGCCCCGTCACCGAGCAGCCCTTGTTCTTCCTGGCCCTGCTCGCGATCGTAATCGGCGTCCTCTTCTTCCTCGCCGGCTTCCTCGGAGAAATGATCTCCCGTTCCGCCCCCGAGCGCAACAAGTACAACATCAAATCCGAAATTTAATTAGCTGCGGCTAAAACGAAGAAAGCCCGAACGATTTCTCGTTCGGGCTTTCCGAAAAGCCGCAGCTGCCTACTCTTCCACCTGGTATGGCAGTACCATCGGCGTTAGTGTGCTTAACTTCTCTGTTCGGGATGGGAAGAGGTGGGTCCACAATGCTATAGCCACCGCAGTATATCGCTTGAGAAACACAAAAAGACAAAGCTCTGAAATGAAAGATTTCGGGCGATTAGTACAGG
>JAGAAF010000024.1 GCA_017615435.1 Bacteroidales bacterium | reverse complement strand
GCGGTGCGAAGGCCGAGCATAATGCGCTCCTCGCGTATCTCCTCGGGAGTGAGCACTTCGCACGAGCTGGTCCAGTGGCTAAGGTCCTTGGAATTCCAGCTGCGGATTTCAGTGCCACGTTCGATGGTCAGCGAGTGCGCGCCGGGGCCGAGGCCGACGTAGGGCCTGCGGGTCCAGTAGGCCGAGTTGTGCACGGCCTCCTTCCCGGCGCGCGCCCAGTTCGAGATTTCGTAATGCCCGTAGCCTGCATCCTTCAGCCGCGAACAAATCAGCCGGTACTGCGCCAGGCAATCTTCCTCCGGCGCTTCCGCATACTTGCCGGCCTTCAAATCGTCCGCCAGCTGCGAACCTTCTTCAATCGAAAGCTGATAGGCCGAAATATGGTCGGGCCCGAGCTCCAGAATGCCGTCCAGCGTCTTCGTAAGGCTTTCGAGCGTCAGTCCGCCTATCCCGAAAATAATGTCCACGCTGATATTGTCGAAGCCAAACTCCCGTGCAGAGTGAAATACTTCCACAGCTGTCTTGGCATCGTGCCTGCGCCCCATCCACTTGAGCATATTGTCGTCCAGCGACTGTATGCCCATACTGATGCGGTTCACCCCGAATCCGCGGAGGGAATGCAGAAAGCCGACGCCACGTTCGGCTACGTCCTCGGGGTTTATCTCCACAGTGAACTCATCGTAATGGTCGAAGTCCAGGGCCTTGGTCAGCTCATAAAAAAAGCGGAGGGGCATCACCGACGGCGTGCCTCCTCCGATATAGAGGGTGTTTACTCCTATTGTGTTGATTATTTCTCCACGACGCAACCTTGCTTCCGCGCAGAGTTCGTCGATGTACGGGTCAAACTCTTCCGGTCCCTTCCGCGGGCAGAGCTCCGAATAGAAATCGCAGTACCTGCAGAAACTTTTGCAGAAGGGGACGTGGACGTAAATCATTAGCGGAGCATAAGTTCGGTGGAGCCGAGCAGGCCGGCGGCGGAATAGACATCGACCGCGTAGACACCCTTAACATACTGAGGAATGTCGTTAACGTAGATGATCATATCCACCTCGGCGCCTTCGTAATCCACCTCGCGGGAAGCGGTGGCTGCCACTGCTTCTCCTGCAAACACGAACGATGCGTTGGTGCCGTCAAGCAGGAGGTTGCCGTCCGGATCCTTAACCCTGAGGTAAACTGTCATAGGGCCTCTCTTGGCGAGGTCGTTCTCCACTAGGCTGAGCTCCACGGCGAGCCTGCGTACGCGGCTGCTGCGGTCGGTGACCTTGTCGGAACCGTTGTAGGCCTTGCAGACGATGCCGCGAGCCTTGACCACTGAACCCGTGGCGACCTTCGAAGAAAGGTCTTTGTTCTGGGCCTCGAGCTCCTGGTTTTTACCGGTGGCTGCGGCGAGGTTCTTCCTGGTCGACGAAAGCTCTTCGGAGAGCTTCTGGTTCTGCTGATTCAGCGAATCGATCTGAACGAGGTAGTTGCGCATAATCGAGCGGAGAGTTCCAAGCTCCTTCTCGTACTGGCGCATCTTTGCCCTGTTGGTGGCCTCGGTGCTCTTGATGCGGCTCACGAGCACGGCAACCTCTTCGCGTGAGGAATCGAGCTGGCTGTTGATAAAATCATAGTCGGACGAGAGGTCTGCGAACTCCTTCTGGAGAGTCTCGATGCGCTCGGAAAGATCGGCCTTGTCGGCCTCGAGTTCCTTGACCATTTTATAATCGCGTGTACCCACGATAGCCAGGGCCACTGCCAGTCCGACTGCCACTATTGCGAGAGCGACAACGGCAAAGCCGCTGCTCTTTTTCTTCTCTGCTTTTTCGCGTTCAATTCTTGCGATGGGATCTTCTTTTTCCATATTGTAAACAGTTATTTTATTCTAAAAAGCCCACAAAGTTACAAATTTTGTGCTCAACTGCTATATTTGCAGTATGAAGTATCTTATTCGTTCACTCAAGTATTTCCTGCATCTGACGATACTGCTCGTCATTTTTGTCGCGGCGATTTATTTAATAACAGCGAAGGGCGCCCCGCTCGAGTCTATGTTCCGGAACGGTTACAATTCCCTCTGGTCTATGCTCTTGATAGTCGCCGTGTTCGCAGCGGCCTACCCGAAAGTGGGTTACGGCAAGCGTCGCATTCGCGCCAAGGGCTCGACCGAAGAGATACTCCCGAAGATCGAGGCCCATATGAACGCCCGCGGTTACGTCCTCGTCAGCCGCGACGCCGAGGACAACCTGGTCTTCCGCCAGGCCTCCTTCATCAACAGGCTATTCAAAATGTTCGAGGATAAGGTCTACTTCACCCGCGCCCTCAGCGGTTACGAAATGGAAGGGCGCTTAAAG
The DNA here is from genome assembly GCA_017615435.1 of Bacteroidales bacterium. The sequence goes on along the minus strand of JAGAAF010000024.1, from coordinate 15,372 downwards.
GACATCGTCCGCCTGGACACGGCCTTTTACCAGATCTTCGAGGAGACGGAAGAAAATTAATGGCTATGAAGAAAGTAAAGGACGTTATCAAAGCGATAGAGGCCCTGGCGCCGCTGAAGTACCAGGACGAATGGGACAATTCGGGTCTGCAGGTCGGTTTTCCCGACGATGAGGTCAGGGGAGTGCTTGTGTGCCTGGATGTGACCGAAGAGATTCTGGACGAAGCCATCGGCAAGGGCTGCTCGATGGTGGTGTCGCACCATCCCCTGCTGTTCCACGCGCTGAAACAGGTCAGCGACGTGACCTACCAGCAGAGGTGCGTCACGAAGGCCTTGAGGAACGGTTTGACGATTTACTCCGCACACACCAGCCTGGATAATGCCCGCGGCGGTGTCAACTATAGAATCGCAGAGCTCATAGGGCTCCGGCATTTGGAGTGGCTGGAACCGAAAGAAGGACTCGATGCCGGCAGCGGCTTGGTCGGTGAACTTGCACAACCTGTCGAACGCGACGCGTTCCTGGATCAGCTCCAAACCATTTTCGGAGTCGAATGCCTGAGGCATAGCGACCCGGTCGGCGCGCCGATCAAAAAGGTTGCCGTCTGCGGCGGGGCGGGAGCGTTCCTGATGCCTGCCGCAATAGCCAAAGGAGCGGATTGCTTCATCACGGGCGAGTTCCACTACCACGATTATTTCGAGAACGACGGTATGCTCCTTGCTGAACTCGGGCACTACCAGAGCGAGAAATGCACGATAGACTTGCTGAAAGAGATTATAGGCAAATCCGTGAAGGATGTTAACATAATATCCGCAGAAACGAACACCAACCCGATAAGATACAGATAATGCGTATCGCACGATACATAGCGGCAGCGCTACTCGCTCTGCTTCCCTCCAGCCTGCAGGCCCAGGGTCTCCCGAAGCTCAAGCAGGCCGAGGAAGTCACGACCGGCACCCTGCCCAACGGTATCGTGTACTATCTGGTCGCGAACCCCGCCACCAAAGGACGTGCGGACTTTGCCCTCGTTCAGGAGAATCTCACCGACATAGAGCAGACACGCGAGGCGCTTAGCAGCCTCGAACACCTCAGCCCTAAGGGCTTTCTCGCCCGCAGCGGGGTCCCGTACACCGCCAAGGGTTATGTCGAAGTGTCGAAGAACGCCCGCACCTTCCACTTCCCGGACGTGGACATAAGCTCGAAGACCACGGCCGACAGCACCCTTCTGATGATGCTCGACCTGATGCGCCTTTCGAGCGGCGAGCAGGCGATAGTGATAAGCGGCGACATAGACAGGACGGTCTATAAGAACACGCTGCACACGCTCGGGCTGACGATCCCCCATCTCACCCCCGGACCGCGCGTGAACCTTCCCAAACAGGGAGCCGTGCTGGAACTGGGCGATACGGGGAACGGACCGATAGAGTTCGTCTTCCGCCCTGGCAGCGTCGCCCGCGACCAGGCCAACACGCCCGTGCCTCTCGTGGCGGAACTGCTCGGACGCGAAATGAGCTACATTATCACCGACCGCATACGGGCGGAACTGCAGGCGCGCGGGATCCCCTGCTATATGGACGCACAGCCCAATTCGATGAAGATCTATGTGGCGGACAGTCTGCGCACTGAGACCCTCAATGCGATAGGCGGCGTGTTTGCGGACATCTCGAAAGGCAATGTCACTCTCGCCGAATTCGACAAGGCCAAGCGCATCTCGCTCGCGAGGCTGATCGATACAGGTCTGAAGCCCGGCAAGAGCAACGCCTTCTATGTGCAACGTTGCGTGTCCGCGGCCCGCTTCGGCACCAACCTCGCCTCGCAGGACATTATCCGAAACTTCTTCAAGGGGCGCAAGATTACCCCCAAACGCGAACTGGAACTGTTCAATAACTTCGCCCACGCCTTCCTCGGCGACGAATGGACGGAGACAGAAAGACAGGCGGAGCTGAAGCGTTATCCCATACTCGACGAGGTGCTGAAAACTCCCATCGTGAGGGGCATCAAGCTGGCCAACACCACTATCGATCCTGTGTCGGGAGGCAAGCTATGGACCTTCAGCAACGGGGTAAAAGTGATTTTCAAGCCGGACCGTTCGGCCGACGGATTCAACTTCTGCTTCGCGGCGCGCGGCGGTGCATCTTCGGTCAGGGACATCCATCCCGGCGAGAGCGCCTATCTGACTTCAGCCCTGGGGCTTGGGCGCGTGGCCGGCATCCCCACCTACGACTTCAGGGAGATGCTGCTCGCGGAGGGTATAGAGATGAGCGGCAAACTCACTCTGGAGGATATGCGCATCTATGGGAAGGCGCAAAAGGAAGACATAGAGTCGGTGCTGAAAGCCCTTATCAAAATCGGCTATGCCCACGAATCGGACGATGCGTCGTTCGACTATTTCCGCAAGTCCGCTATCATTAAGAGCGAGTCAGTGCCTGCGCCAGTGACGGCGGTGATGGACAGTCTGATATGCCCGGACTATATGTTCCTGGACAAGAGTTCCGGCTACAACATACGCGAAGACCTGCCTGAAAGGGTCGCCGAATATCTCACCTCGAGGTTCAGCAACGCAGCGGACGGTATCTTCGTGTTTACCGGAAATATCAGCGAAGAAGAATTGCTTCAAGCCCTGACCAGGTACATCGGCAATTTCAAGACCTCGCGGATTTACTCGCTGCGCGAGCCGGTCGACTACAACCTCCACAGCGGCCGCAGCACACATATCGTGGACGGCGAAGACCATAGCGTCAACCTCGCCGCCACCGGTCTCTTCCCCGCCACCATCGACAACTATTACACCTTCCTGATAGCGCAGGAGGCTGTGAAGAAGCAGCTCGCCCGCAGGCTCGCCCCGCTCGGAATGTACGCCGAGGTGAGTGGAAGAATGGATCTGACGCCGGTGGAAAGAATGACACTGTATATCACCTGCCGGCCGTGCGGGGCGGACGGGCTCCCCTCGGGGGTCGAGCCGTCCGCACCCCTTGCCGCAGTGCGCACCATCAGGGCCGAGTTCAGCGACTTGATGTATTTCTCCGTGAGCGATGCGGAGTTCAAAGCCTATAAGGAGATAGTGCGCGGCAACGTTGCGCGCGAGCTGAACACTCCGGAGGGGATGATCAAATATTGCCTCTACCGTTACAGCGAGGGTAAAGACCTCATCTCGCTTTACTCCAGGAGCATAGACAGAATCGATGTGGACGACGTAAGGCTCGTTCTGGAAGAAATTTTATCGTCCGGCGTCGTTGAATACGTAGTGAAATAATGCATCGCGACCTTTTCGGAACCATCATCCAGATAGGCGACATCCTTGTGTCCGAGGAAGTCGTCAGCGAGTATTTCGCCTGTGATTACAAAGCCTGCAAGGGAGCGTGTTGCATCGAAGGCGACAGCGGAGCGCCGCTGCGCGAAGATGAAATCGAAGCGCTGGAGCGCGATTACCCTGCCTACGAAGAACTGATGACACACGCCGGACGGGCTGCCGTCGCGAGGGATGGCTTCTTCGCAATCGACCGCGAGGGAGACGTTGTGACCCCGCTCGCGGAGGGATCTGGCGCGTGCGCGTTCTGCCACTTCCCGGGCGACGGCAACTGCCTGTGCGCCATCGAGTGCAAAGGCCTGCGAAAGCCCATTTCGTGCAGCCTTTATCCCATTCGCGTGACGAAGCTTACCGGCGGGGGACAGGCACTCAACCTGCATCGCTGGCATATCTGCAAGGATGCGTTCCGCCTCGGACGCGAGAAGCACATACGTGTCTACAAGTTTTTGAAAAAGCCCATAATAGCGGCCTACGGCGAGGAGTTTTACGAAGCGCTCTGCGCCGCCGCCGAGCATATCAACGGAAAAGATGAATAAGTACGCCGAAAGAATAGAAGCCCTTCGCGCGCTGATGCGCGGACGCGGCTGGGACGCAGTCATCATCTGGAGCGGCGATCCTCACCAGAGCGAGTACCCCGCCGAGCGCTGGAAACAGGTGCGCTGGCTGACCGGCTTCACCGGCGAGGCGGGGGACGTCGTGGTCACTGCGGATCACGCCGGACTGTGGACGGACACACGTTATTTCATCCAGGCCGTGGACCAGTTGGAAGGCACGGGCACAGTCCTGCACAAGACGCGCGTGCCCGAGCAGGTGCTCATCCCCGAGTGGCTGCGCAGCCAGCTCGGCGAGGGCGCGGTGGTGGCCGTGGACTCGCTCTGCACGAGCGCCGCTGCGGCAGACGAGCTCGGTGCAAATTTCACGGTAGTGGGAGTGCCGGATCTCTTGAGTGTTTTATGGGAAGACAGGCCGGGCATCCCTCAGACTCCGATTTTCCGCATCCAGACGGGGGAGTCGCGCGAAGAGAAGATGGAGTGGCTGCGCGGCGAGCTTGCCGAGCGCGGCGCCGACGCCATCCTTCTGAGCGCGCTGGACGAAGTGGCGTGGATGCTGAACGTCCGCGCGTCAGACATTGATTATAATCCGATGGTGATTTCATATCTTCTTGTAGGTCAGGACTTTGCCAAATGGTTCGTGCTGAAGGAAGAGGTTGAGGATCCCATCACCGAAGAGACTTTCGACGCCTTGCAGGGCGACGGAATAGAACTTCTCCCCTATGCCGAAGTGGGGCTTGAACTGTCAGCCTTCGAAGGAATCGTGTGGCTGGACAGCGCGACGGCCAGTTGCGAGCTTCGCGAGGCTGCCGGAGGCAGGGTCCTCGAAGCTCCAAGCCCCGTCGCGCGCCGCAAAGAGCAGAAGAACCCGCAGGAGATCGAGTGGATACGCGAGGCCCACTTACGCGACGGAGTGGCCGTGGAGAAATTCCTCTACTGGCTAGAAAAGAGCGTCGAAGCGGGCAAGACCGTGACCGAATGGGATGCGGCCGTGCGTCTCGGGCAGTACCGCGCGGAGATCGACGATTACCAGGGCGACAGCTTCGAGACCATCTCCGCCTATGGCAAGGGCGCCGCGCTGCCGCACTACATAACGCCCCGCGTGGACTCTCAGGTAATCGAAGGCCACGGGCTCTACCTCTGCGATTCGGGCGGGCAGTACCTGAGCGGCACGACGGACATCACCCGCACCGTGCCTATGGGCGAATGCACGCCTGAGGAAATTCGCGACTACACTCTCGCGCTGAAGGCCCACATCGGACTGGCCACCGCCGTCTTCCCCGCAGGCACACCCGGTTGCAGGATCGATGCGGCAGCGCGGCTTCCTCTGTGGCGAAGCCTGATGAACTTCGGCCACGGAACCGGCCACGGCGTCGGTTTCTTCCTCGGAGTTCACGAAGGGCCGCACCAGATACGGCAGAACCTTGACCCGACTCCCATCGTGGAGGGAATGATCACCTCCGATGAACCTGGCATCTACCGCGAGGGCAAGCACGGCGTGCGGCACGAAAACCTTGTGCTGACTGTGGACGCGGGCACTTCCGAATTCGGTCATTTCCTTCGTTTCGAGCCGCTCACGATGTGCCATTTCGACACTTCCATCCTCGATTTGAGCCTGCTGGACAAGTGGGAAATCGAGTGGCTGAACGAGTACCATCGGACTGTGTTTGAGAATCTTGGCACGCTGCTTGATGAAGATGTAGCCCGGTGGCTTCAGGCAAAAACCGCCCCGGTGGGTTTGGAGTCGTAGAAAAAAATTAATAATTTTGCCTTTCAACCTGGCAATAAAAGTTATAACGATATGAAGAAGGTATTAGTATCAGTTTGCGCGCTTTTCGCCGCTCTTGCAATCGGCTTCGCGCAGGACGTAAATGAGGCAACGGATCTTTACAACCACGGCGCAGAGGCCATCGCTCTCGGCGACAAGGTCGGCGCTATGGAGTATTTCCAGAAAGCATACGATCTGGCTATCGCTTGCGGAGAAGCCGAAGGCGCAGCAGAGGTTGTAGCAAACTGCGAAAGCATTATGCCCTCGCTCAGCCTTTCAATCGCGAAGGACGCACTGAAGGAAGGCGAATATGACGGAGCTGTTGTCAAACTGCAGGAGACAGTGGCACTCGCCGAGAAACTCGGCGCTGAAAACACCGTAGTGGAAGCTCAGGCACTCATCCCTCAGGCTTATATCCAGAAGGGAAGCAAGCTTCTGAAGGCCAAGGAATTCGAGGCCGCAGCCGAAGCTTTCCAGAAGACTCTGGAAGTGGATCCCTCCAACGCCAAGGCGGCCCTTTATATGGGTCAGGCATACGACAAGCTCGGCAACGTCGAGAAGGCGGTCGAAACCTACGAACTCGCCGCTTCGCTCGGCCAGGAGAAAGCAGCAAACAAGCAGCTCTCCGGCATCTTCCTGAAGAAGGCCAACGCCGCCAACAAGGCCAAGAAGTTCGCCGAGGCAATCGAAATGGCCGACAAGAGCAACGCATATCTCGAGAACCCCGACGCCTGCTACATCGCAGGTCTGGCCAGCCAGAATGTGGGCAAGATCGACAAAGCTATCGCCAACTTCGAGAAGTATGTCGAGCTGAAACCCGGCGCAGGCAATGTCGCCGCAGTGAAGTTCACCATCGCTACCCTCTATCAGGGCCAGAAGAACAACGCCAAGGCTGCCGAGTATTACAAGATGGTCGAGAACGATCCGACCTACGGCGCCGACGCCCAGAAAGCTCTCAAGGCTCTCGGCAAGTAAATGAAATCACTCGAACTTCTTGCCCCGGCAAGAAACACAGACATCGGCATCGCAGCCATCGACTGCGGTGCCGATGCGGTGTATATCGCCGGGCCCTCATTCGGGGCGCGCAAAGACGCCGGCAACCCCGTTTCTGAGATTGAGCGGCTTTGCGCTTACGCGCACAAGTTCGGGTGCAGGATATTCGTTACTTTCAACATCCTTTTGAGGGACGACGAGATGGACGAGGTCCATCGCCAGATGCTCGCCGCGCAGGAAGCCGGAGCGGATGCATTTATAATCCGCGACCCGCGCATCGGGCTCTGGGAGGACATACGCGTTCCTCTTCACGCCTCAACCCAGTGTGCGATCCGCACAGTCGAGCGGGCCCGGATGTTCGCCAAGGCAGGATGCTCGAGGCTTATTCTTGAAAGGGAGTTGTCGCTCGAGCAGATCCGCGCAATCGCCGCGGCGGTTCCCTGCGAGATCGAGTGCTTCGTGCACGGCGCGCTGTGCGTATGCTACAGCGGCCAGTGCACGATGTCGGAGGTCCTGACCTACGGAGCTCGCAGCGGCGACCGCGGCGAATGCATCCAAGCCTGCAGGAATCTCTACGATTTAGAGGATGCCTCAGGGCGGGTGCTGGTACGCAATAAAGCTCTTCTGTCGCTTCGTGACTTGAATCTGTCTTCGCGGCTTTCCGATCTGGTTTCCGCCGGTGTCACTTCCTTCAAGATTGAAGGCCGCTTGAAGAACGCTTCGTTCGTCCGCAACACCGTCAGGGAATACTCGCTGCTGCTGGATCGTCTCGTTTCGGAATCGAACGGCGCTTATCGGCGCGCGTCCTTCGGCCGGGTCGAAGGCGGCTTCACCCCCGATCTGTCGAAGACCTTCAACCGTGGATTTACGGAGTTGTATCTGGACGGAAAGCGCGGACAATGGGCTTCTATGGACGCTCCCAAGTCTATGGGCGAACAAATCGGGGTCGTTCAGACCGTTCGAACCGTCCCGCAGGGGCTGGAAGTTGTTGTTTCCCCATTTGGTACACCAGAAGGGGCTTTGGTGTACGAAACACCCTCTGAGAAGCATTCGGTACACCAGAAGGCCGTTTCGTGTACGAAACCATTGGATTTACATAACGGGGACGGATTCGCTTTTGTGTCGGAAGGAGAGATCATCGGTTTTCGCGGCGATGTGTGCCAGGGGAACCGCATCATCTGCAAACCGGTAGCAGGTTTGAAGCCTGGAGTAGTTTTGTGGCGCAATATCTCCACGGCCTTCGAGAAATCGCTGGATGCGAATCCTTGCAAGCGCTTTATCGGAGTGTCGTTGAATGTCGAGGCCACGGGAACCTCCCTATCGTTGACCGCCGAGACTGAAGACGGTCGCAAGGCTTTTGCAGTCATCTATGATTGCCAACCCGCTAACGACACGAATCGCGCAGCTGCCATTATCTCCGGGCAATTATCCAAGCACGTGGATCACTATAGCTTCTGCATCGCTGCTTTCGAGCATTCAAACGCTCTCCCGCATCTGAGCGCCGCCACGCTTAACGGCCTTCGCCGCGACCTTGCCGAGCAGCTTGACTCGGATCCCGTCCAGGCAATTCCCCTCGCAACAGGCAGCACCCAAGACATCGCTCCGGACACGTTGAAAACCGGTCGTCGCCCCGGCGAACTGATGCGCACCAAATACTGCATCAAGCACGAACTCGGTATGTGCCCGGGCAAGCCTTCCGACAAACTCTTTTTAGTCAACAACGGCCGCCGCTTCCCCCTCCTCTTCGACTGCAAGGCCTGCGAAATGGCAGTATTGGAATTAGAGGATTAACCCCCGCTTCCCTCGTGGCGTCCAAGTGCCTGATTCTCAGCCAATTCCTTAAACTCGACTCCCGAAAACGCGGAGCCGAGTTTTAGTAAGTCGTTGATAGATAGGAAGTTGAGCGCCACGGCTAGATGTGGCGGGCGACGAGATATGCGGTGCTCCAGGCGGATTGGAGGTTGAAGCCGCCGGTGAGGGCGTCGATGTCCAGGACTTCGCCGGCGAAAAAGAGGCCCGGGTGTTGGCGCGATTCGAGGGTCGAGGGGTTCACGGCGGACATCGACACGCCGCCGGCGGTCACGAACTCCTCTTTGAATTTTGCACGACCTGTTATCTCATAGGAGTCTGCAGTCAATACTGCTACAAGACGATTCAAGCCCTTTGAACCAAGTTCGGCCCAACGGATGTCTTCTCGGAGGCCCGCCCGACGGAGAAGATGATGCCATAACCTGGAGGAAATGCCCGCGGGAGGGGTGTTGGCGACCATCTTGGACGAAGAAAACCCTGAAGGGCCGTTTCCCGACTGCATGGAGGCACGGTTGACGGAGTTAGCGGAGGAAGGGTTCTGTGTGGAGAGGGCGGCGAGCAGGGAGCGGACTTCAGCTTCGGGGAGGGAGAGCCAGCCGATCAGCAAGTTCGCCCGATAGGAGGAGTCCGCAAGGTGGCGAGCCGCAAAGGAAGAAAGGCGCAAAGTTGCCGGGCCGCTGACACCCCAGTCGGTTAGAAGCAAAGTGCCGTGCGAACGGAACTTAGTGCCGGCCAGCGCCAGGGTGACATTATCCACGGTCGTACCCGTGAGTTCACGGATGCCCTGATCCGCCAGTTTGAATGTGAATAGTGATGGGACCGGCGGGACTATTTCAATTCCCAGCCCTTCCAGTAGATTCAGCGCCCCGCCGCCGGTGGTGACCACCACGCGGTCGGCATACTCCGAGTGGCCGTCCTGAAATGATAAGGAATAACCGTGTGATGGAGAAGGATTGGTCGTGTCAGAGAGCGCTTCGTGGCGGATAGCCACGACCTTGGCGTTGCATCGAACCTCAACACCCAGTTGGCGCATCAGGCGCTCCAGGGTGCGGACGACTTGCATCGCGTCGTGGGAGGCGGGGAAGAGACGGCCGGTCTGGTCGCCGGAAGAGCGGACAGGTTCTTCGACGATCCGCACGCCCTCCGCCTCCCACCAGCGACGCGTATCTTCCGGAGAGAATACGCGGAACGCCTGGCGGACGAGCTTCTCGCCACGGGGATAGACCTCAGCCAGCGAACCGACCGAATCGAAAGTGTTGCTGATGTTGCAGCGGCCGCCTCCCGTGACGGCTACCTTGGCGAGGGCCTTCGCCCCCGCCTCGTAGACCGTCACGGCCGCGGCCGGGTTTCTGCGCTTAATTTCAACCGCACAGAAACACCCGGCCGCGCCACCGCCAATAATCGCTATTTCCTGTTGCACATTACCAACTGACCGACCACGTAAATGATAGCGGCGGTCAACATTCCGTTGATGGAAGGAATTCCCCAATGTACAAGGTTGGCGACGACAGCGCCCGCGACCACGCCAAGAACTGCGAACCAGTCCACGGTGCGGATGGCGAAAGTACCGTCGAGATATTCCTTTCTATGCATAAAGTATCCGAGAATCAAGATGATACCGACCGGAGGAAGAGTGCAGTTCAGCACGTTCAGCCAACTGCAGAAGTTCCAGTAGAGCCACACTGCGGCGACTGTTCCGATAACGCCGGAGATAAGCACCATCAGCTTCTTCGAACCGCCGGTGATGTTGGCCAGTCCGAGACCGGTGCTGTAGAGGGCGTTGTCGTTGGTTGTCCAGATGTTCAGACCGAGAACTGCTACTGCAACGTAGAAGAGGTTGAGGTTGAGCATAACCTCGAAGATATCGTTGCCTCCGACATAGATGGAGGAAACTGCTCCGAAGAAGAACATAAGCGAGTTGCCAAGGAAGAACGCGCAGACGGTGACGATGGCCGCGATCTTTCCGTTCTTTGCGAAACGGGTGAAGTTCGGTGTGGCCGTACCTCCTGACACGAAGCTTCCGATGACAAGACCGGCGCCCGCGATAACTCCAAGGTCCTTCGTACCCTTCGCGAACTGCTCGATGAGGCCGGTGTCACCGTGCTTGACGGCGAGGATCATAGCCACTGTGCCAAGGATGGCGACGAGCGGAACGGCGATGTAGCTGACAATCGTGAGGCTCTTGATGCCGAAGTATGCGCTGGCGGTCATCAGAACGCCGGCGATGGCGACGAGCAGATAGCCCTGCCAAGGCATAAAGTCGGGCGTAACGTCGAGATGGAGGATCTCCTTCGCGACCGGGATTGCGAACATCGCGAGGCCGACGCCGAACCAGCCCATCTGGGTGAAGCTGATCATAGCGCTGGGCAGCCAGCTGCCCTTACGGCCAAATGACCTCTGTGCGAGAAGATCGAGCGACAGTCCGCTTTCGGCACCGATGTACCCGAGCGAGCCTGTGTAGGCGCCCAGGATGACGCCACCGAGGATGAGTGCGCCGATGAAGCCCTTGAAGTCAAGACCGGCGGCAAGGTTCTGTCCGACCCACATACTTGCAGAGAAGAATGTGAAGCCCAGCATAATCATAAACATTGTCAGCGTGCCACGGCGCGATGATGCGGGAACGCTCGAGTTGGAGTAGTCGAAGTCGACTTTGCGGTTTTGATTGCTCATTGTTCTATAAGTTTAAATAATTGTGTCAGGCGTGCTTCGCAAATCTCGGTCAGTGTGTGTTTGCGAAGTTCAGCGAGGTACCGCTGTTCCTTATCATATAGTGATTGAAGATTCAATTCAGCGGGATAGCCGCAGATTTCCAGCCATTCGGGGTAGGAAGCGTGCGAGTATCCGACTTTCTCGGCGATGAATGCGTCGAAATCTGCGGCGGGCGCGGCCTTGCGGAGATCTTCCCAATAGCCGATGACCTCCTCGAAATGGTCCCCGATCTCGTAGCGCCGCGCCCCGCCGTCATAGATTATGCACTTTTCGAGCAACGCGGGAGCATAGGTGTAGTCGAGGATGTATTCGCGGAATTCGGGCGAGATGCAGCCGCCCTTCCAGCCGAAATCGATCATAGGGATATTGACGCCCGTGACGCCTTTGTCTTCGTAGACGGTGAACGCTCCTTCGAAGAACACGCATTCGAATCCCTCGAACGCCGGCCATTTCGCGCGGATGAGCGCGGAAAGCTCATCGAAAAGGGTGAAGGCCTTGGTGCCGCCTATGGTAAAGAAGATGATTCTGCGGATGCTGCCGCCCGCGCGGTCGAATTCCTCTATCGTGTGCTGCAGGCACTTGCGGATGGTGTCGCCGCTGGCGAGGATGTCGCCTATCATCAGCGTGCAGTCCTTCTCGGGATGCAGTTTGTCGTATTTGACCTCCAGGCCCTCGATGACGTGGTTGCGGATGACGCGCTCGCAACTCAGGAAGTTGATGTTGTCCACCCTGATTCCGAGGGAATGGCAGCATTCTTCGAGGGGGTAATTGAGGCCACCGCGCAGAATTGTGAGTATCGCCGCTTTTTTGAGATCGGGCTCCAGGGCCTTCAAAGCGGCCGTCATAGGAGTCAACAAGGCGGTGTAGCAGTCGAAGCCGATCACTTCCGGAGACGCCATCAAATGGCGTGAACCTTCGCTGCTGACTATGTAATAATCATTCAGAGAATCCTTGGAGACGAGCTTATAAAGAGCGGTCTCCTGATCTTTTCGGACTAAATTGATAAACATCCCGATTAGAACCAACCGGGTTACAAATGTAAGAAAATTTCTAAATTTGTGCTATGTACACGTTCAAAAAATCCGGAAATTATTTCATCATCAATATCGACAACCACGAGGAGGTCGTTGCCGCAATTGCCGCGTTCTGCGAGGAGCAGGGCGTACACTGTGGATTGATTGAGGGCCTGGGCGCTGTTTCTTCAGCCACTTTGAGGTTTTTGGACCCTGCAACTAAAAAATATGTGGACCGGACCTTCGACGAACAGATGGAAATCGCGAGTCTTCTGGGCAATATTTCCGAGAAGGACGGGAAGGTGTATCTCCATCTGCACGTCACGCTGGGAAGGCGGGATTATTCCGTGGTGGGAGGGCATCTGCTCTGCGCCACCATCAACGGGGCCTGCGAGATAGCGATCCTTCAACTCGAAGGACCTGTCGGGCGCCGCTTCGACGAAGACACAGGCTTGAACTTGTTCAAGTTTTAACAAAAGTTTTTTGTCACTTATCCGTGTAAACACTTTTTTACACGGATTTTTCTTTGTCTCTTTGCGACTGAACCAAACAGTAATCGCTATGAAAAATTCAATTATCAGACTCTTTGCCGCCGGCATTCTGGCGGTCACATTAATCTCTTGCAGCAAATACGCATCCGGGCCGTCTTATTATATGCCCGACAACTCAGTCGGAGAATCCGATTCTGACGGATTCGACCTTTCATCACTTGCCCGGATGTTTGCTGCGCTTCCCATAGGCGTGGAGCAGATGGAAGAAGTTATGGACGCTGCTTTGTCTTCAATCGGGAACGGCTATGACGAGGAATACACGATGAAGCAACTCATCGAGGCGCCCGGCTGCGGGGTCGGCGACAGCCCGACCAAAGCCGGGAGCTACGCGCGCCCGCTGCGCGATATGATAGCGGAGTACCTTGGGACAGACACTAAAGCTGGCGCGCAGGATGTCGAGCAATACCTCAACGCCCTCTCGGAGTCGGATCTTCAGATCTATTGGCCGTACTCTGAGGACTGGGACGGAGAGGAACTGCCCATCATAACCTTCGATCCCGGATATGGCTCGGAGTATAATTATGGATACAGGATCGGGCGCGACCCTGACGGGTTCAGGGTCGTGGACTCGGTCTATGTGGATGAGTTGATTGCCCGCGAGCACCCCGTGTGGGTCATCAACAAAAACGATGATGCAGATCACACCCCGCTTGCGCTGTATGAAACCGCCTTCACTCCAGACCACCACCTTGACGCCACCTCAATTCCAGGCGTCACCCACGACCTATATCACAAAGTCGCCCCCGACCCCGATCTGAGGTCTTCCACCAAGTCGGGGCCGCGTATGCTGTACCTTCGATCTTTCACGATGCTTCGTCAGTACGACAGCTGGTTCCGCGGGGGCAGTGAGTTCTTCGTCAAATGTGGAGCCGTGAATGGTTTCCACGCCACAACCGAAGCAGAGATGCGGCTCTACTACCCCAGCGTGACGGATTTTATGGTCGTAGTAAAGCGCAAACAGCTCGGCGAGGAGATTCCATACAACGGCATCATTATGACCGATTTCACCAACCAGCTGGAGAATCTCGCATTCCTGATCACTGAAGACGACGGCGGAACCCAAACCTCGTGGAAATGCTCCGCCACGGTCAAAGTCAAATCGCGCAGTTACGGCTTCGACGTGGACATCCCCTACAATGAAAAAGACGACATAGTCTGGCGTGGCCAGCTCAGCGCGAACTTCTTCCAGGAAGCCGACTTCGTCACCGGCCGCTTCGGCGACGTAATGATCACCTTCGCGTTGGAATAGTCTTGCGGGTATCATTTTTGTTACTTAACTTTGTAATTGTAAACTGTTATGCCCGAACTATTCCGACGCTACGGTTTCATTTTTTTGTTCTTCACGCGCGAACACGAACCTATTCACGTCCACGTCAGAGGGAACAACGGTGACGCTAAATTCAATTGGGACGGAGAACGTTTTACCCTTGAAAGCGTCCACGGTATCAAATCAAACGATTTGAAGCGCATTGAAAAAGCGATAGAAGAAAACGCAGACATTATAGTAAAACGCTGGAACGAATTATTTAATGATGACTAAAATCAAGTCAATTTGGTTTGACGGGGAATGGCTCTATGGGCTGGGGGACGACGGGAATACCTATCGGCAATCGTTGCTTTGGTATCCCAGGCTGCGCGCAGCCGGCGAGGATGAACGCGAAAGATACGAATTTAGCACAATTGGCATCCACTGGCGCGAACTTGACGAGGATGTCAGTTTCGAGAGCTTCCTCTATGACGACGCCGAACCCACCCGCCTGCAGACAATCTTTCTGACACATCCGGAAATCAACGTCTCCGGGTTTGCAAGAAAGTATGGCTTTAACGCATCCCTCCTGCGCAATTACATCAACGGCTTCAAGAAGCCATCTCCCGAAATGGAAAGCAAAATACTCTCATATGTACGACAGATGGGAGTTGAACTATCTTCATCATCATAGTTAGTTTTTCATAGTTTAGTTTATCTTTTTTTTCCCCGGCGCCTGCGACAGGTCCCGGGGTTTTTACATATCCACACGCTCAACGACATAATCAGCGTGGCGCCTAAGTTGCTCACACTCAGCTCCTTACTAAAACTCGGCTCCTGATTTCTCGGAGTCGAGTTTCAGCATCTCCCTGATACATAGACACTTAGCTGCCACACGAAGATCAAGCTTGGCGAGCTTTAGGGCGTCCTGCTTTAGTCAGCGTTGCGACATCTAGTTTCTTTGCTTTCGAGGGGGCGTGGGGGATAACTTGGTGATTATCAGAGATATAAACAAAAGAGGTGTGCCAAAAACGGAAGACCTCTTTCGCTTAAAGTATTGAACGACAGCGACTTAGCCCCCACACCCAACACCGAACGATACAAGTCGTTCGAGGTCCGGAGGACCGATAGCGCCATCAGGCGCGTGCCGAATCAAGAAATCGGGGCTCGGACCCGCGGCGCAGCTAAGCTGCGCATTAGCTATTACGTTACCCCCCGGCGGCACGGCCGCCGCCCCCTCGGGGGGTCTGTTGAGGTCGCGGGTCGAAGAACCAGCCTGCCATTAAAGGTATAATGGACATTTTCGGTTGGTGAGACCGGGTATAACCTTCTGAAATATAAACGATTACGCCTATTTTTATGGAATCGGTTCCATAAAAATAGTGATATGACCAAACAACAGAAGCGTTTTCGTTGCCCCCAATGTGG
>JAGAAF010000023.1 GCA_017615435.1 Bacteroidales bacterium | reverse complement strand
GCACCAGAAAGACGCCAAAAGTCCCGCCTCGCTCTCAAGCGTCAAGCCTTCCGACTTGAATGGTCTCAAGCCAAGTGACCGGCTATATCTGGTGAACAACGGCCGCCGTTTCCCCCTCCTCTTCGACTGCCCCTCCTGCGAAATGGCAGTTCTGGAGCCCGAGCGATAATTCTTTCGCCCGCCCTACAACGCACAAGGTGGAACTTCACCCAGGGGACCTTGTACGCAAAACCTGATTGTGGGCCATCTATAGCACAAGGTCCCGCCCCTACTTTTTCACCTTGTGCAAAAAAGGAAAGCTTGCCGACACTAATGGATTAAATCACGCTGTTTTTGGAATTGCTTCACTCAATGCAAGGGTTATTTCTCAAATCCGCCAAATAGCGCCACGGAGGGAAACGAGGAATATGTCTCAGAATAGCTTCAGCGGATGATTGATTAATTATTGGCGTGGCGCAGAGGCCGATATCGAGGCTAGCGCCACACATAAAAGAGGCGATTGTGCCCCACAAGCACTCATAGTTAGGGGCGCCGGTGGCGCTATTTGGCAAAAACGAAACGCCACGGGCTAGAGGCTGAAGCCTGCACCGATGATAATAGCCTTTGCATAACCCATTATCTCATAGTGCTTTTGACTTTTTCATATATATTTGCAATGACAGGCGCGTACAATAACTATATTAGTTGGGCATACGCCTCTGGAGCAACAACCTATCAGATAATATCAGAAATGTTATATAATTTTTCTTCAATATGAGAAAGTTTCGCGTTTATTTCTTGATTGTCATTGCTCTAATTGCGGCTTGCTCTCCAGAGACTGGGAGCAACTTGCAAAAAGAAGATAAAGGCATGATAGTGGGAGATAAGTATTTTATGTGTTGGCCCGAAAGCATCAGTATTAAACCGGGTTACGTTGTCGATACGATTGCTACTCAAATACCTTCCTATCTTTCGCAGGTCGTATATGTCTCTTCGGGAAGCGCGGAGTGTGCAAAAACGGATAGCGTCTACAAGGACGACAGGATTAAAATCGAGAGGATTATCAATAATCGGCACTATAAGTTGGAATACTGCTCTGAAGATTTTTCAAGTCAAAGTATTCAACTGTTCTTTATCTCACTTGACGATCCTTCATATAATGCCCCTTGTTCCGTCCACATATCAGTCTCACCCGAATAACATTCCTGTGGCGCATAACTAGCTATGCGACAACTCCTTACTAAAACTCGGCTCCGCGCTTTTCGGAGTCGAGTTTTAGTATATTGCTGATAGTCAGAGGGTTGAGCGCCACGGCTACAGATTGTGCGCGACTAGCGCGGCGGTGCTCCAGGCGGACTGGAGGTTGAAGCCGCCGGTGAGGGCGTCGATGTCCAGGACTTCGCCGGCGAAGAAGAGACCGGGGTGCCGGCGGGATTCAAGGGTGGACGGGCGCACGGCGGACATCGACACGCCGCCGGCGGTGACAAACTCTTCTTTGAACTTCGCGCGACCAGTTATCTCATAGAAATCGGCGGTCAGCACCGCGACGAGACGATTCAGCCCCTTCGAGCCGAGTTCGGCCCAGCGGATGTCCTCGCGAAGACCGGCGCGACGAAGAATGTGGTGCCAGAGACGCGACGAGATGCCGGAAGGAGGGGTGTTGGCGACCATCCTAGACGAAGAAGGGGTGTTTCCCGATGTTCGATTGACAGATCTGGCGGAGGAGGAGTCCGGTTTGGAGAGCGCGGCGAGCAGGGAGCGGACTTCGGCTTCGGGGAGGGAAAGCCAGCCAATCAGCAGGGTCCCTTTGTAGCCGGTATCTGCCAGGTGACGCGCCGCGTATGATGATAGCCGCAAAGTCGACGGGCCGCTGACGCCCCAATCGGTGAGTAGCAATGTGCCATGAGAACGGAACTTGGTGCCGGCGAGCGAGAGGGTAACATCCTCAACGGTCGTTCCAGTGAGTTCCTTCAAACCGGCATCGGAAATTTTGAATGTGAACAACGACGGGACGGGAGGCACTATCTCGATATCCAACTCTGAAAGAAGGCTCAGCGCTCCGCCGCCGGTGGTGACCACCACCCGGTCGGCAGAGAAGCTGGATCCGTCCGCCAGCGCCAGAGAATAGCTGTCAGCCTCACGGCTGATCTGCTCGACCTTCGCGCGGCAGCGTACCTCGACGTCGAGCTGACGCATCAAGCGTTCGAGAGTACGGACGACCTGCATGGCGTCCTGGGAGGCGGGGAAAAGGCGGCCGGGCTGGTCTCCGGCAGAACGCACGGGTTCCTCCACGAGCCGCACGCCCTCCGCCTCCCACCAGCGATGCGTGTCCTCCGGGGAGAATACGCGGAAAGCCTGGCGGACCAGCTTCTCGCCGCGGGGATAGACCTCCGCCAGCGAGCCCACCGACTCGAAGGTATTCGAGATGTTACAGCGGCCCCCGCCGGTGACGGCCACCTTGGCGAGGGGCTTTGCCCCCGCCTCGAAGACCGTCACGGCCGCGGCCGGGTTCCTGCGCTTCACTTCGATCGCGCAAAAACACCCGGCCGCACCCGCACCTATTATTATTACTTTTTGCAAATAAGCTGACCGATTACATAAACCACGGCTGCGGTAGCCATTCCGTTGATGGAAGGAATTCCCCAATGCACGAGGTTGGCGACCACGGCTCCGAGAACCACGCCTGCGACTGCGAACCAGTCCACGGTCTTGATCTCGATGCTGCCGTTGAGATAATCTTTCCTGTGCATGAAATAGCCGAGGATGAGGATGATACCCACCGGGGGAAGAGTGCAGTTAAGGACATTGAGCCAGCTGCAGAAGTTCCAGTAGAGCCACACTGCGGCGACTGTGCCGATCACACCCGAGATAAGGACCATCAGTTTCTTCGAACCGCCGGTGATGTTGGCGAGGCCGAGGCCGGTGGAATAAAGGGCGTTGTCGTTAGTGGTCCAGATGTTCAGACCGAGCACGGCCACTGCGACATAGAAGAGGTTGAGGTTGAGCATAACCTCGAAGATGTCGTTACCGCCGACATAGATGGAGGAGACTGCTCCGAAGAAGAACATGAGCGAGTTGCCGAGGAAGAAGGCGCAGACGGTGACGATAGCCGCGATCTTTCCGTTCTTGGCGAAACGGGTGAAGTTCGGGGTGGCCGTGCCTCCGGAGACGAAGCTTCCGATAACCAAACCCGCACCGGCGATGACGCCGAGGTCCTTGGTTCCCTTCGCGAACTGCTCGATGAGGCCGGAGTCACCGTGGTGCACGGCGAGGATCATGGCCACCGTGCCGAGGATGGCGACGAGCGGGACAGCGATGTAGCTGACGATGGTGAGGCTCTTGATGCCGAAGTAGGCGCTGGCGGTCATCAGCACGCCGGCGATGGCCACGAGCAGGTAGCCCTGCCAGGGCATGAAGTCGGGCGTGACCTCGAGGCCGAGGAGTTCCTTCGCGACCGGGATGGCGAACATGGCCAGACCCACGCCGAACCAGCCCATCTGGGTGAAGCTGATCATCGCGCTGGGCAGCCAGCTACCCTTGCGGCCGAAGCTGCGCTGGGCAAGAAGGTCGAGCGACAGGCCGCTCTCCGCACCGATGAATCCAAGGGAGCCGGTGTAGGCGCCGAGGATGACACCGCCGAGGATGAGGGCGCCGATGAAGCCCTTGAAATCAAGGCCGGCAGCCAGGTTCTGGCCCACCCACATACTCGCGGAGAAGAAGGTGAAGCCAAGCATGATCATGAACATGGTCAGGGTGCCGCGACGCGATGATGCGGGCACGCTCGAGTTTGAGTAGTCGAAATCGACTTTGCGGTTTTGGTTGCTCATTGTTTTATAAGATTAAATAATTGTGTCAGGCGTGCTTCGCAGATTTCCGTGAGGGAGTGTGTGCGAAGTTCAGCGAGGTACCGCTGTTCCTTTTCGTATAGTGTTTCAAGATGTGATTCTGCAGGGTAGCCGCAGATTTCCAGCCATTCGGGGTAGGTCGCGCGGGCGTAACCCACCTTCTCGGCGAGGAAGGCGTCGTAGTCTGCGGCGGGCGCGGCCTTCCTGAGATCTTCCCAGTAGCCGATGACCTCCTCGAAATGGTCGCCGATCTCGTAGCGCCGCGCCCCGCCGTCGTAGATTATGCACTTTTCGAGCAGCGCGGGAGCGTGCTTGTAATCGAGAACGTATTCGCGGAATTCAGGCGAGATGCATCCGCCCTTCCAGCCGAAGTCGATCATGGGGATGTTCACGCCGGTGACTCCCTTGTCTTCGTAGACTGTGAACGCACCTTCGAAGAAGATGCATTCGAAGCCTTCGAATTCAGGCCACACCGAGCGGATATGGGCGGTCATCTCTTCGAAGAAGGTGAAGGCCTTGGTGCCGCCTATCGTGAAGAAGACTATCTTACGGATGGATCCGCCCGCTTTCGCGAAAGCGTCCACTGCGTAAGTCAGGCATTTGCGGATGGTGTCGCCGCTGGCGAGGATGTCGCCTATCATCAGGGTGCAATCCTTCTCCGGGTGGAGTTTGTCGTAGTGGATTTCGAGCCCTTTGATAACTCCCTTTTCGATTATACGCTCGCAGCTGAGGAAATTGATGTTGTCTATGCGTATTCCGCAAGAGTGGCAGCATTCTTCGAGAGGGTAATTGAGGCCGCCGCGAAGGATGGTGAGAATAGTCGCTTTTTTAAGGTCCGGCTCGAGGGCTTTCAGCGCGTCGTTCATCGGCTTCAGCATCGCCTTGTAACAGTCAAACCCTACCACCTCCGGAGATGCCATCATATGGCGGGTACCCTCGCTGCTGATTACATAGTACCTATTAATAAAAAAATCGGAGACTAGCCCATACAGGCCGATCTCCTTCTTATAGCTGACTAATTTTAGTTGCATCCCGATTAATTCTAACCGGGATACAAATGTAAGAAAATTTCTAAATTTGTACTATGTACACTCACAAAAAATCTGACGATATTTTCATTATCAACATCGACAACCACCAGGAGGTAGTCGGTGCGCTTGCCGCCTTCTGCGAGGAGCAAAAAGTGCATTGCGGTGTGATAGAGGGACTTGGCGCCGTTTCCTCTGCAACTTTGAGGTTTTTGGACCCGGCGACTAAAAAATATGTGGACAAGACTTTTGACGAACAGATGGAGATTGCGAGCCTTTTGGGCAACATTTCTGAAAAAGACGGGAAGGTCTACCTGCATCTTCATGTGACTTTGGGTCGAAGAGATTATTCCGTGGTGGGCGGACACCTGCTCTGCGCCCAGATAAACGGGGCCTGCGAAATCTTCATAAAACCGCTTACAGGACCGGTTGGGAGGCGGTTCGACGAAGAAACGGGACTGAATTTATACAAGTTTTAAAACTTATCCGTGTAAACACTTTTTTACACGGATATTTTTTTGTCCCTTTGCGGAAGAACCAAACTATTATTGCTATGAAACACATTCAAAGACTTATTGTCGCCTTCTTTCTGGCGAGCATCATTATCTCCTGCAGCAAATATGCATCCGGGCCCTCTTATTTCACACCCGGCGATTCTTCGTCCGAGACCGTCTCCGACTCTTCCGGATTCGAGCTTTCTTCTCTGGCCCGGATGTTTGCTGCACTTCCTATAGGTCCCGAGCAGATGGAAGAGGTGAAAGACGCCTCGTCTTCTTCCATCGAAAACGGGTACGACGAAGAGTACACTATGAAACAGCTGATCGAGGCGCCTGGCTGCGGGGTGGGAGACAGCCCCACCAAAGCCGGCTCCTACGCGCGCCCGCTTAGAGATATGATAGCAGAGTACCTGGCGGTCGAGACGAAGGCCGGCGCGAAGGACGTCGAGGACTATCTGGATGCGCTCTCGCAATCGGATCTGCAGCTGTATTGGCCGTACAGCGAAGACTGGGACGGCGAGGAGCTGCCCATCATCACCTTCGACCCCGGCTACGGGTCGGATTATAACTATGGCTACAAAATCGGGGTCGGCGAAGGCGGTCTGCACGTCGTGGACTCGGTCTATGTGGACGAGCAGGTCGCCCGCGAACACCCGGTGTGGGTTATCAATAAAAACGACGATGCCGGACACACGCCGCTGGCGCTGTACGAGCCGGCGGCTCGTGCGGCTTTCAGCCCCCAGCACCCTCAAGGTACCAAGTCCGGGCCCAGAATGCTCTACCTGCGGTCGTTCACCATGCTCCGCCACTACGATTCGTGGTTCAGGGGAGGAAGCGAATTCTTTATCAAGTGCGGAGCCGTGAACGGCTTCCACGCCACGACCGAAGCGGAGATGAAGCTGTATTATCCCAGCGTCACGGACTTTATGGTGGTTGTGAAGCGCAAACAGCTCGGCGAAGAGCTCCCCTACAACGGCATCATCATGACCGATTTCACGAACCAGCTGGAGAATCTCGCTTTCCTGATCACTGAAGACGACGGCGGAACCCAGACCTCGTGGAAATGCTCAGCCACCGTGAAGATCAAGTCCCGCTCCTACGGCTTTGAATGCGACATCCCCTACAACGAAAAAGACGATATCGTCTGGCGCGGCCAGCTCAGCGCCAGCTTCTTCCAGGAAGCCGACTGGGTCGCCGGCCGCTTCGGCGACGTCATTATCACTTTCGCATTGGAATAATAATCCCCCGTATTGCGGGTATCGTTTTTGTTACCTATATTTGTAATTGAAATAGTTATGCCTGAATTATTCAGACGTTATGGGTTCATCTTTTTGTTCTTCACACGCGAACACGAACCCATCCACGTCCATGTAAGAGGAAATAACGGAGACGCCAAATTCAATTGGGATGGCCATCATTTCATTGCAGAAAGCGTCCATAATATCAAATCAAATGATTTGAAACGAATTGAGAAAACCATTGAAGAGAACGCAGATATTATTGTAAAACGATGGAACGAACTGTTTAACGATGAACAGAATCACTAAGATTTGGTTTGACGAGCAATGGCTTTGGGGCTTAGGGGATGATGGAAAAACCTATCGTCAATCATTGCTATGGTACCCAAAACTAATGGCAGCCGACAGTATGCAGCGGAGCAAATATGAAACCAGCACAATCGGTTTTCATTGGCGTGAACTGGATGAAGACGTCAGTTTCGAAAGTTTTCTATATGAAGATGCCGAACCGACCTATCTTCAGCGAATCTTTCTTACTCATCCAGAAATCAATGTTTCAGCATTTGCACGAAAATACGGATTCAACGCCTCTCTGCTTCGCAATTATATAAATGGTTTCAAAAAGCCATCACAAGATATGGAATATAAAATTCTTTCATGTTTGAAACAATTAGGATCAGAAATCTCAATGATTTCTTAATAAAAACCACCGTTCTGGTGGGAAGTTATTCATACGTTTAAGTGTTTTCCCCGGCGCCTGTGACTTGCCCCGGGGTTTTTTATCTCTTCACATAAAAAAATTTGCGGATTACAATTTTTGCCGTATATTTGCAGTCCGCTTTGCGGAAATAGCTCAGTTGGTAGAGCGCAACCTTGCCAAGGTTGAGGTCGCGGGTCCGAGCCCCGTTTTCCGCTCAAACGATGAATGACTGCCCTCGTGGCAGTCATTCGGCGTTTAATGATAGGTCGGCTTCGAGGGCCCG